>CAZYSW010000205.1:0-9676 GCA_964650105.1 uncultured Nannocystaceae bacterium | reverse complement strand
CGAGAACGGTACGCGCGAGGTGTGCCTGGTCGCCCAGGACCTCACCGCGTACGGCAAGGACCTCCAGCCACGCACCGACCTCGAGCAGCTCCTCGACGCGCTGGTGCGCATCGATGGGCTCCGGTGGATTCGACTGCACTACGCCTATCCCTCGGAGGTGACCGACTGCCTGGTGGCGCGCATCGCCGGCGAGGAGAAGATCGCCACCTATCTCGACGTACCGATCCAACACGTCGACAGCGACGTGCTCAAGAAGATGCGTCGGGGCTACGGCGAGAAGCTGGTGCGCAGCCTGGTGGAGTCGCTTCGCGATCCCGCGAAAGTGGGCTCGGCTCGCGTGTGGTTGCGGACCACGATGCTCGTGGGGCACCCCGGCGAGACCGAGGCGGCCTTCGAACGCCTGCGCGCCTTCGTGGCCGAGGGTCATGTCGACCACCTGGGCGTGTTTCCGTGGTCGCGCGAGGAGGGGACGGTCTCGGCGTTGCAACCCGCCCGCATCCCGCCCGAGGTGGCCCAGGAGCGGGCCGCGGCGTTGATGGCCGTGCAAGAGGACATCCGGCGGGCGAAACACCAGGCCTTGGTGGGACGGACCATGAAGGTGCTGGTGGACGGTCCCAGCAGCGAGAGCGAGTGGTTGCTCGAAGGGCGCCACGAGGGCCAGGCGCCGGAGATCGACGGCAAGGTCATCCTGACCGACGGCACCGCGGCGCGCGGCGATCTCATCGAAGTCACCGTCACGCAAGCCGATGCGCACGATCTCGTGGCCAGCATGGATCCCTTCGCCGCCGAAGAAGCCCTCCTGGATCGATGACTCGGCGCGGAGGGGCGGCCGAGCCCCGTGCCGAGCGGGAAGGTCGATCGGCCTCGCGCTTGCCCGGCGGGTCGACGACCGGGCTGGCCACCCGGGCACCCGCGAGCTGGGTTCACGACGCGCGCGAGGCCCGTTGCCCGAGGACCGACCGGCTCGACGCACGGCGCCGTCCCTCGGCGGTTTGGAACGGCGCAGACCCGACGCCGTCGCAGACTCCCGGTGCGGATTCGCATCCGCGATCTCGGAGGCATCGCCGCAATGCGCATCGCCCAGGTCTCCCCCCTGTTCGAGAGCGTTCCACCCGCCGGATACGGCGGCACCGAGCGCGTGGTCTCGTGGCTCACCGAGGCTCTGGTGGAACGCGGACACCACGTGACCCTCTTCGCGTCCGGCGACTCCCGGACTTCGGCCGAGCTGGTGCCCATCGGAGAGCGCTCGCTCCGCGGGGCCCAAGGGGTCTCCGTCCCGCTGGCTCCCCACGTGCAGATGCTGGAGGCCGTCCTTCGGCGACGGCACACCTTCGACGTCATCCACTTCCACTGCGATCTCATCCACCTGCCGATCAGCCGACGCCTGACGACCCCCCACGTCACCACCGTGCACGGCCGACTCGACCTCGCCGAGCTCGTGAGCACCTACGCGGAGTACACCGACGTTCCGCTGGTCTCGATCTCCGAGGCGCAACGGCGACCGGTGCCGGGCTGCCGGTTCGTGGCCACCGTTCACCACGGAATGCCACTGGACACCTACACCCCGCAGTGGGAATCGGACCACTACTTCGCCTTCGTGGGCCGCATCTCGCCGGAAAAGCGGGTCGATCGGGCCATCGAGATCGCCCGCGCGCTAGGGGTGCCGCTGCGCATCGCGGCCAAGGTCGATCGCAACGATCTCGAGTACTTCGAGCGTGACATCGCGCCGCTGCTGCGCGATCCCCTGGTGGACTTCGTCGGAGAGGTCGGCGACGAGGCCAAGGCCGAGATCCTCGGCCGCGCCCGCGCCCTGCTGTTCCCCATCGACTGGCCCGAACCGTTCGGCCTGGTGATGATCGAGGCGCTGGCGTGCGGCACCCCGGTGATCGCCTTCGATCACGGCTCGGTTCGCGAGATCGTCGAGCACGGCGTCACCGGGTTCGTGGTCGACGACCTCCGCGACGCCCTCTCCGCCGCCGAACGGGTCGGGGAGTTGGATCGCCGCAAATGCCGAGAAACGTTCGAGCGGCGGTTTTCCTGCGACCGCATGGCCGCGGACTACCTGCGGGTCTATGAGGACCTGGCCCGCGGGACACCGGTGCGCGCGGACCGACTCGCGTCATGAGCCCTTACGAGCCCGATCACTCTCTACCCCTCGCCGGCGACACCCTGCACCGACTGACGGTCGCATCGGCGCTCGCCTCCAACGAGCGCGTCCTCAAGTACGGGGACACCTTCGGCGTGTTCGATCGACACGGCGATCTGGGCCTCGAATGCGCCGAGCTGGAGGGGATCTTCCACGACGGCACGCGGTTTCTGTCGCAGTTCACGCTGTCCATCGGCGGCGGACGACCGCTGCTGCTGGGCTCGTCGGTGCGCGAGAACAACGTGCTGCTCACGATCAGCCTCGCCAACCCCACGCTGTACGACGACGGCGAGCCGGTCGTCCCGCACGGCACCATCAACGTGGTTCGAAAGCGTCTGATCTGGGACGCCTCGTTCTACGAGAGGATGGAGGTCACCAACTTCGGGTACGAGACGATCGAGTTCGAGCTGGCCTTGTCGTTCTCGGCCGACTTCGTGGACGTGTTCGAGGTCCGCGGTCACCCGCGGTCGCGACGAGGGCAGGTGTTGCCCCCCGAGCTCGGGGAGCGAGAGGTCGTGCTTCGGTACCGCGGCCTGGACGACGTGGTCCGGCGCACGCGCTTCGGATTCGATCCTGCACCGCAGCAGGTCGCGGGCGGCCACGTGGTCTACCGGCTGCGTCTGGCCCCGAAAGAACGCACCACGCTGGAGTACTCCCTGTGCTGCGAGCAGTCGGACGAGAAGACCCACGTGCTCGACTACGCTTCGTCGCACCGGCGTGCGCTCGACGAGATTCGATCGATCAAGAACACCGCGGCGGACACCGGAAGCTCTCACGAGTACTTCCATCGCTGGCTCCAACGTTCGCGAGACGACCTGGTGATGATGCTGAGCCGTACGGACCACGGCATGTATCCCTACGCGGGCGTCCCCTGGTACAACACTCCCTTCGGGCGCGACGGACTCTTGACCGCGCTCGAGGCTCTGTGGGTGAAACCGGACATCGGCGCCGGAGTGCTGCGTTTTCTGGCCGCCAACCAGGCCGATCGGCTCGACGACGCGGCGGACGCCGAACCGGGCAAGATCGTGCACGAGATGCGGCTCGGAGAGATGGCCGCGCTGCGCGAGATCCCTTTCGGTCGGTACTACGGGAGCGTGGACAGCACGCCGCTGTTCTTGCTGCTGGCGGGTCGGTACTGGATGGCGACCGGGGACCTCGAGACCTGCCGGACGCTGTGGCCGTCCTTGCTGCGCGCCGTCGAGTGG
The DNA here is from genome assembly GCA_964650105.1 of uncultured Nannocystaceae bacterium. GTDB lineage: Bacteria > Myxococcota_A > Polyangia > Nannocystales > Nannocystaceae > CAZYSW01. The sequence goes on along the minus strand of CAZYSW010000205.1, from coordinate 6,325 downwards.
ATCGATCGATACGGCGACCTGGATGGCGACGGGTTCGTCGAGTACGGGCGGCGCTCGGCCACGGGCCTGGTCCATCAGGGATGGAAGGACTCCACCGATTCCGTGTTCCACGCGGACGGCCCCGACGCCGAGGGGCCCATCGCCTTGTGCGAAGTGCAGGGATACGTGTACGCCGCCAAGCGAGCGATGGCCGATCTGGCGACCGCGCTCGGGCACGACGAGCATGCGCGGCGCTGGGAGGAACAGGCCGAGGAGCTCCGCGAGCGCTTCGACCGGGCGTTCTGGTGCGACGACATCGGCAGCTACGCGCTCGCCCTGGACGGCGAAAAGAAGCCGTGCCGCGTCCGTACCTCGAACGCCGGACACTGCCTGTACACCGGGATTGCGCACCCCGAACGCGCCGCCGTGCTCGCGGAGACGCTCATGTCACCCGACATGTTCAGTGGCTTCGGCATCCGCACCGTGAGTACCCGCGAAGTGCGCTACAACCCGATCTCGTATCACAACGGATCGGTGTGGCCGCACGACAATGCCATCATCGCGCGTGGCCTGTCGAGATACGGCTACAAGCGGCAGGCCCTGGAGGTGATGATGGGCCTGTTCGACGCCAGTCGCGAGATCGAGCTGCAGCGACTCCCCGAGCTGTTTTGCGGCTTTCCCCGGCTCGAGGGAGAGGGACCGACGCTGTACCCGGTCGCCTGCTCGCCCCAGGCCTGGGCCGCCGCCGCGCCCTTCATGCTTCTCGAGGCCGCGCTGGGCATGACCGTGCAGGGTGCGTTCGGCCGCGTGCTCTTCGAAAGGCCGGTTCTCCCGCCCGAGATCGGCCGGCTCGGCCTCCGCAGGTTGCACGTGGGCGACAGCCTGGTCGACATCGACGTGATCCACCACCCCACCGACGTCGGCATCAACGTCACGCGGCGAACCGGGGAGCTCGACGTCGTGGTCGTCAAGTGAGCGGGTGGGTCGCACCGGCGATCTCGGTGCCCGCCCGACCAGGCATCAGGGATGGAGTGCGACCACGACGTCGTCCATCGAAACACGGCACGGGCCGACGGGCGTTCCGGTGGTGATCCCGAGCACCGGATTCACCCGCATCTGGGCGGGCAGAGTCTCGGGAAAGAGCGCGAGCGCGAACGTGTCGGGACCGACGTCCTCCATCTCGACCCCGACCGAATCTCCCCCCTGGACGATTACGCGCATCCTGCCGGGCCCTTCGACCGGAAAGAAGATGTTGCTTTCGTGAGCCGTCGCGCTCCCGAAATCGCCGAAACTGCGCTCGGTGATCCGCACGGCGCCGACCATGCTCCGGGCGAAGATCAGGGGATACGAGGCCCCCTCGCCCGGCACGATGTAGCCGAGGGCGAACAGACGTGTCTCGGGGCCCTGGCACGCCTGGTCCACTTGGACGGTGAGGCCGATCTCGACGGGAAGCGTCCAGTCTTCGGCGAACGTCTGCAGCGCGGTCGCCGTCGAGTTGGCGTCGCCGCTGATGATGCTGGCCAACCCGTTGGGATCCGACGAGAGGGCCGCGTCGGTCCGTCGCTCGATGATCCCCCCGTCGTTCATCGTGACGGTCCAGGTCGGCCGCAGTGGGTCGCCGTCGAAGTCGTCGCACAAGAGCGCCTCGGCGGGCGCCGATCGGAGGCAATAGGACGCTCCCCCTCCGGTCGTGTCGCTTCCGGTCGCCTCGGTGCCGTCGTCGGTCGCCTCGCCGGTCGCGTCGGTCGTCGTCGAGGTGACGCTCTGAGTCGTCCCCACCGACGACGACGCGGACGAACCACCCGTATCCACGGCCCGGGAGGCTTCGCCGTCGTCGACGACGGTCTCGGCGACCCGCTTCGGGTCCGCGAAGCATGCGGTCGAGGCGAGCAGCGCGACGAGCGAGACCCTTCGAAACACGGCTCACGACAACGCAGGTCGCGGGCCGCGGACACCTCGGGCGGATTGCTCCCGCCTGCACGGCGGGCGCGGGGACGCATCGAGGTCCCGAGGGGCCTCGCGATGGGTCAGAGCGCGACGGCGGCGGCAAAGACCGCCGCGCTGACGAGCAGGATCGCCGCCTGGATCATCCCCCGAGATCGGGGCGACGCGCGACGAGCCGTGACCTGGTGAAAAATGGCCATGGCGATCACCGACACCACCAGGCCCAGCTTGATGTGTAGACGTGGGTACGACCACGAGATCCCCATCCAGACGACCTGGAGGATCCCGGTCGCCACGGCGACGACCATGGCGGTCCACGACACGCGACCGAAGCTGCGCGCCACCGCCTGCAGGAGGGATCGATCGGCACCCGCACGGCGCAATCCCATGACCGCGGCCGCGAGCACGACGAGACCGCCGGTCCACGTGGCGGCGGCCATCAGGTGTAGCCAGCGAACGACCGGGAGCGCTTCCATCGCCGCGGAGTATGACCCGGATCGGCGCCGCGTCGCGTCGAGGGGCCATCCGCCCGCGATCCGGCGCCTTGCGGTCCGACCGGCCCCGCTCGAACCGCCCACGACGACCTCGACGGCCGAACGAGGCGCCGCGCATCCACCCCCGACCAGATCGCAGGTCGCGGGCTCGAGCGTCCTTTGGGCGGTCGTGCCCGCGGTGTACACGAAGACGGTCGGCGGGGTAGGCTCGCGGCCCGATGAGGGAGGCCGGGCCGGGGGCGCATACGGTCGAGATGGACGCGGGAGCGACCATCGGGGGGCGGGAGCGGTACCGGATCGTGCGGCCTTTGGGGCGCGGAGGGTTCGGGGTCACGCACCTGGCTCGACGGGAGCGGGACGGTCGGCAGGTGGTCGTCAAGCAGCTTCGGATGGACCGCCTCGACGACTGGAAGGCGTTCGACCTCTTCGAGCGCGAGGCCAAGGTCTTGGAGGGCTTGCGCCATCCCAACATCCCCGCATTCATCGATCATTTCGAGCTGAAGGACGGCGAGGCGCTGCGAGGCTTCGCGCTGGTGCAGGACTGGGTCGAGGGACGTACGCTGGCCGAGCTGCAGCGCGCGCGCCCGACACCGGATGCGGCATCGATGCGGCGGTGGCTCGAACGGCTCCTCGAGGTCTGTCGGTATCTGCACGAGCAGAACCCGCCGGTGATCCATCGAGACATCTCGCCCAAGAACGTCATCGTGCGTCCCGACGGAGAACCGGTGCTCATCGACTTCGGCACGGTGCAGAACGCTCTTCGTTCGGCGGACACCGTCGCTTCGACGGCAGCGGGGACCTTCGGCTATGCGGCGCCCGAGCAGCTCGTCGGCCGGGCCGTGCCCGCCAGCGACCTCTACGGTCTGGCGATGACGTATCTGGCGGTGGCGGCGGGGGCGGAGCCGGAGACCTTGCCGTTCTCGGGCAACCGCGTGCAGGTCAGCGCCGCGCTGAAGGGGCACGATACGCACCCCCGGCTCGTGCTCCTGCTCGAGGAGCTGACCGATCCCGATCCCGACCGCCGACCCGCCTCGGCGCAGGCCGTCCTCGACCGTCTCCAGACCATTCCCGCCACCGGCGCGGCGCCTTCTTTCGTGGCCGCGTCGCCCCCGACGAAGGACGAGGCGCCGGAGTCGACCCTCGAAGGGCTGTGGCGCGCGCGAAAGGATCGCAGCGCTCGCCTGGGCGGAAGACCCTGGGCACCCGCGCCGGCTCCGGAGACCGAAGACTTCCGAACGGCCGTCGTCGACGACACCGGGACCAGCATCGTCGGCGAGATCGGATTCATGGAGGGCAAAGTCGGCGCGTTCGATCTCGAAACCTACGCGTTGCCGATCTTCCCGAAACCGTCGGAGATCTTCAATCCCCGCATCGCGTTCGACCTCGATGGCCGTCACGTGCTGTACGTCTCGTTCGCCGATGGTGTCTTGCTCACGCGCATGCCCGACGGCGAAACGAGGACCCGTGAGCTCAGCGGACTGCCGGGCTCGATGATGATGTTCGCCAACGAGTACGGCGCGTTCGCGGTCAGCCCCGATCAGAAGCTGTTCGCCTGTTTGGAAGACGGCGTCGTGCTCTTCGACCTCGAACGTGGAACGGTGGTCCAACGGATCTCCGTCGGCGCCCGAGGTCCGCGCCTTCGCCCGCCCCTTCGGTTCACGCCCGACGGCACCGCGCTCTTGCTCGAGACGTTCTCGGACACGCTCATCGTCGATCCGCGGGGCAAGACCGAGCCGCTGGAGAACACCATCGTCGCCATCGGAAACGACGGTCGGACGGTGGCCGCCGCCACCGAGCGCGAGATTCGGATCGGTCGGGTCGAGCGCTGGGTGCCCTTCGCGTGGGCGGGCGAGCCCCGGCACGTCTGCGAGATCGAGGGCAAGGTCACTCGACCGCGCTTTTCGCCCGACGACCGTCTCCTCGCCTTCGAGCGATCCAATCGCGTGACCGTGGTGGACGTGGAGCGCGCGGAGATCGTGATGGAGGTCGGCGATCCGTACCGTCCCGGCGCGGCCTTCGAGCGCGTCGAGCACTTCGGATTCGGCCGAGATGGCCGGCGCCTACTCGTGACGGGCCGCTGCACCGTGCACCCGCTGGCGACCGAACGGGATACCGCCGTGGCGATCTACTCGTTGCGCCGACGCAAGCCGCTGGGCACCCTGCGCCTGACCGAAAACAAGGACGGCGTCCACGGGTTCACCACGCTGGGAGTCCACGGTCCGCTGTCGGAACGCGCCCCCCGAAAGGGCCGAAAGGACCGGGAGATCGGATCGCAAGCGCGTGCGCTCCTGCTCGACGGATCCCCGGCCGAGGTCCTCGGCGATGCCGCCGATGCCGCCCTCGACTTCGAAGAGCGGGTGACGTTCTGGGGCGCGCAGGTCGGTGCCGGTCGCCTCTCGGCGGAGCAGGACCTCGCCCCGCTGGTGGAGGCCTCCGTCGGTCTCACGCATCTCCTGCCGGTCGCGCTCGACCGCGCCACCCGCCAGGCAGCGCAGGCTCCGGCGCGCTTCGGGCAGACCGGCGCGGACGGATCCGGACCGGGCGAAGCCGCGATTCGGGATGCACTGGCCTGGCTGGCGGGCAAGAGCGAGGCGGAGCGAGACGTCCTGTTCGAAGACATGTTGAAACAGGAGATCGAACGAGCGCGCGCCGGCACCGACCGCGAACGACGGAAGCTCGTCACGCGCAAGCGGACGGGTTCTCTGCTCGTCGCTGCCCTCGTCCTCGCCCTGGCCGCGGTCGCCGGTGTCGTCGCCCTGCTCTGACGCGACGAATCGCGTCGGCGGTCACTTCTCGGCGACCAGGTAGACGAGCCACGATTCCTGGTTTTCCTCTTCTTCGGTCGGGTGGTACTCGCCGCTGCCGTCGCCGTCCTCGTCGACGTCTTCCCACCACACGGTTACCTGGCGGAAGCCAGCCTCGGCCAAGAGCTCACGGAGCTCGGGCAGCGTCCACAGGCGCCAGTCGTAGGTGAAGGCGCGATCGATCCGCGACTTGTCGCGGAACCGGAAGTGGATGTGGCACAGGGTTTCGTAGGTGATGGGGTTGAATTTCTCCTGCTCCCACACGTACGTGAACCCGTCGCACTTGCGCTTCTCCTCCAGGGCCACCACGGCCTCCAGGCCCCCGTACGCCTCGGTCACGAAGATCCCGTCCTCGACCAGGCGGTCGTGCACGATCTCGAAGTAGTGGCGTAGCTGCTCGCGACGCTTGAACACGCAGTAGCTGAAGTTCATCGCACAGACCATGTCGGTCCGTTCGCCGACGCCTTCCAGCACGTTGGCCTGGTAGAGCGTGACGCGTTTGCGCGCGCCGGCGTCGAGCTTTCTCAGGTTGTGCTTGCGTCCCCAGTCCAACGTCGGGCGATCGAGATCCACGCCGATGGCTCGCCGGCCGGGCGCGCTGGCGACCCAGGTACAGGCGAGGTTCGCGGTCCCACAGAAATCTTCGCGCAAGCTCATTGGAGTCCGATCGCGCGCCTCCTCGAACACCCGGGTGAAGAACTCGACCTCCGTCTGGGGGGTCTGCACCGCGCGCTGGTAGAGATCGTGACGATCCGCGCGCTCGGCCATCGTGGCCTTGCGCTCGGCCTTCTTCCCCTCGTCGGCCTTCTTCCCCTTGCGCTCGGCCTTCCTCCCCTTGCGCTCGGCCTTCTTCCCCTCGTCGGCCTTCTTCCCCTTGCCGACCTTCTTCCCCTAGCCGGCCTTCTTCACCTTGCCGGCCTTCTTCCCCTCGTCGGCCTTCTTCCCCTTGCCGGCCTTCTCGTCCTTCTTGCGCTTCCTTTCCTTCTCGGCGTCGGAGGCCGAGCGGGCACCCGAGGGCTTGGTCCGCGCGGTGCTGCCGTCGTCGCGGCGGTTCTTCTTCGGCTTCTTGCGACGCTCGGACGGGCGTGCGGTCGGGGTCGGGCT
>CAZYSW010000204.1:2352-9691 GCA_964650105.1 uncultured Nannocystaceae bacterium | reverse complement strand
GCGAACGCGCCACCACGCCGTCGAACACGTTGTGACCCAGCGTTCGCGCGATGCGGGCCGCACCGCGCATGTAGAACCCGGCCAGCGTCACCAGCGAGCTGTTGTTGCGCATGTCCTCGGCCAGCACTTTCCCCGTGCTCGAGATGATCGCGACGCCATTGATCCCCTCGAATTGCCAGAACTGCTCGAGCATCACCTGGCGCATGTCGGGGTCCTCGAAGATCGCATGGCTCGCGGGACCGCTCGCGCCACCCGGTGTCGATTCTCCGGCCGGAACGGGCTCGGAGCGCTCCTCGGCGAGGGCCGACGCGTGCTCGTCGGCGCCCTTGCGGCCGTAGTCGAGACCGACGCCCGCCCCGTGCATCATCATCGAATCGGCGGCCGTGAGCTCGGTGCTCGAATCGCCCGTCGGGATCTCTTCGGTCGGGGGCTCGTCGGAGAGGATCTCGTGCTCCCCCGCCGTCGACATCTCGTCGATCTCGTCGGACTCGGCCAGGTCGTCGAGGATCGCGAGGTCCTGTTCGTCGAACACCGGCGCGCCGATGGGACGCAGGCGACTGCCGGAGGCCTCACCGTCGGCGGGCAGCGACGGTGGCTGCACCTTGGGCTTGACGATGGGATCCTCGGGGATCGGCAGCGAGCCCGATCGTTCGCTGGCCACCGGCGTCGCGACGGGTGGCTTGGGCCGGGGCGGCATGCTCGGAGGACGCGGCGTCGAGACCCTGCGCTTGGTCGCGACGACCGGGCGGGGTGGAGGGGCCTTGCTGCGCGGCGGCGCCGGCGGATCGGTTTCGTTGAGGTCCTCGAACGAGGTCTCGTCGTGCTCCTCGGGACGAGTCTCCGACCGGCCTTCCGACCGGGCCTCCGACGCCGCCTTCCCTCCGCTGGCGACCTGGCCGAGAATCCCTTCGTCCTGCTGGCGCGCCGCCTCCATCAAGAGGTGCGTGCTGGAGCGCACCACGGTCCGCATCGGCGGGGGGCGGTTGTACACCTCGCGAAAGACCCCTCGGCCGGTGGCGAGCAGCTTGTAGAACGCCATCTCGCCCCGGTACTGGTCGTACTCGACGTGCACCACGTCGCCGTGCTCGAACCAGATGCGACCGGTGCCCCTGGGCGTCTCGACTTCGATGAGCTTGTCGCGGCCGGTCAGCGCAATCATCTGGACGTAGTCGAAAAGCTCGACCTCGATCGAGTTGCCGAAGAAGCCGCGGCGCGGACCCATCTTCTCCAGGGCCTGCACCAATCGGTCCAGCTCGACGGGCTTTTCCAGGATCTCCAACCCCGACAGCGACGCGTACGTCTTGCGGAACTCGTCGGTGACCTCGGCCGAGCAGACGATGATCTTCGTCGACGGAGTGTTGCTCGCGATCCACTGGATGAGCAGCTCACCGTCGCCGCCGGGCGTGCGCACGTCACACAGGACGGCATCGAAGGCGTCGGTCCGGAGCTTGTCGATCGCACTCCGAACGGTGCTCGTCGACCATGGCTCCATCTCCGCCTTCCGGAGTCGCCGTTCGATCGTGAAGCGCGAGCTGACCTCGTCATCGACGATCAGCACGCGCATCTTCGGCTCGGCCATCGCCGCTTTGGCACCCGTGTCCGCCACCGCCTCGCGAAATGGTACTTGCCCGCGCACGGAGGTCCGAACAAACGCACCGCCGGCGCCCCCGAAAGCGGGGAGGGCCGGCACGTGGAGGTCCCCCCTTGGCGGGGCTCCGCGCGGGTAGACCCACGCAGGCACCCGGAGTGTTCCACGCGCCTTCATCCGTCGCAAAACAAGACTGATTCACCATGAGTGCGAACCTGAACATCTCGGTTTTAGGACATTGTTCTAAGTGTATTTCATCCCCCTGTCATGGTCAAAAACGAGCCGAGGTCATAGCGAATTCGCGCCGACGAGGGGTCGTTCTCGCATCAAAGCTTACACTTTGAGCAAGACTGGGAATCCTAGAGCCGGTCCACATCGCGCAGAAAAAGTTGCACTAGACGTAGTGTGGCTTACTAGATATGGCTTTCCCACTACTGGGTTTTCCCTTATGCTCCCGGGCATGCCGATCCTTCTTGAAGACCTCAACCTCCGAAAGGCCGAACGCACGCTCTGCCAGCAAGCCCTCCAGAAGGGGGGCAGCATCGTGGAAGCGGCGCAGCTTCTCGGGATCACCCGCCACGCGCTCAAGCGCCGGATGATCAAGCACCGGATCGAGTGGCCGCCTGCGCTGGTCGCGCGGGAGCCGCGGGTGTCTCCACCCGCAGAAGCCCCGGCCTCGCAGATGGGCACTCACCCCGAGAGTTGATCGTCGGGATCCGCGAGCACCGCGCGCTGTGCCGCCTCGATCGCGGAGACCAGTTCCGCGATGGCTTCCTCGAGCTCCTTGGAGGCTCCCGGAAGGGTCAGATCGGTGCGGCGCACCAGCTCGAGGGCGCTCGACCAACCCGACACGAACGCGGCGACGCCAGGCGCGTCGAGGTGGTCGAGACGCCCGATGAGCAACTCGTGAACCAAGCGGGTGAGCGGCGTCGAGGCGGGGTCAGGGGTTCGTCCGTCCAACAACGACGAGTCTAGCCGCGCTTGCCGATCCCGGACAAACAAGCGTTGGGAACCGAGGCGAGGGGTGACGGTCGACGATGCCGCCACCCCCTCGCGTCCATTCGTACGCGCCCTCCGTTGGAGCCGTGGGCGCCGGCTGCGGTGAAATTTGGGCGCGGTGCTATGGTTTGCGCGCAGATGAACCCCGGTCCGGAGGAACGCGTTCTGGCTCGCGCGATCGACGACATCCTTCGGTCGTACGACGAGCACGGCAACATCAACCACCTCGACGGGCACAACCTCCCTTCGCGCAGCGAGGTCTCCCGCCTCCTCGAGGACCTGGTCAGCATCGTCTTCCCCGGCTACTTCATCGAGGAGCAGGTCGACGATCTGACCTGCCGATACTTCGTGGGAGAGCGGTGCGCCCGGGTCCTCCGTGGACTCGAGCGCGCCTGTGCTCGCGCCCTGGTGGCCACCACCGACGGGCAGATGCAGCCCACGGCGGTGGAGGGCGCGGCCCACCAACTCGCGATCGATCTCATCCGCGACATCCCGCGCATTCGGGGCGTCCTCGACACGGACGTCCAGGCTGCCCTGGCGGGCGATCCCGCGGCACGCAGCGCACCCGAGGTGATCGTGAGCTACCCGGGGCTGGAGGCGATCGTCGTTCATCGGATCGCGCACACGCTCCATCGGCTGGGGGCTCCGCTCATACCGCGTATGATGTCGGAGCTGGTTCACAGCCGGACCGGGATCGACATTCACCCGGGGGCGACGATCGGGGAGAGCTTCTTCATCGATCACGGCACCGGCGTGGTGATCGGCGAGACGACCAAGATCGGGACGAGGGTGAAGCTGTACCAGGGCGTCACGCTGGGCGCGCTGTCGGTCCAGGTGAACGAGGGAACGGACGCCCGAGTCAAGCGACATCCCACGCTGGAAGACGACGTGACCATCTACGCGGGCGCGACCATCCTCGGAGGCGACACGGTCATCGGCCGCGGCTCGACGATCGGCGGCAACGTGTGGCTCACCCACAGCGTGCCCCCGGGCACCACTGTGGTGCTCGACAAACCCTCGTTGCGGTTCTACGACGGTCGACGCGCCCCCGTGCCCGCCGGCCCCCACCGCGAACCCCGGTACTGACGGCCGCTCCGAAAAGGACGACGCCTCGAGCGTCGACGCCGGCGGCCGCGAGTCCGAGACGAAGCGCGTTACTTCGACGACCTGCTCACGCGATTCACCGAGCCCGAATCTCCGGACTGACCTGTCTCGAGGGTCGCGCAACGCGGCGGGCGGCGACGGTGCCCTCTTTTCGCGGGACGGCTCCGAGCCCCTGCCGGGGTCAGCCGTGACGCTGCGTCTTGGGGGTGGCCGTGGCGCGCCCCCGGATCCGCTGACGGATGCGACCGTAGAGCGCCTCGCGAACGATCTCCTTGGCGTCCTCCTCGAAGTGGCCGTCGAGGAACCAGCGAAGGAACTTGCGCTCGCCGGGATCGCTGGCCACCCAGCGCAGGCTCTTGCCCCGTAGGCGTCCGAAGTTGAACACGGGCTCGTTGTCTCGCCACGCGAACCGACGTCCGACGTCGCAGTACCCGTCGTTGTGCGCGCTGGAGACCACGTGCAGCGCGTCGACGTCGAGCTCGAGATCGGGGTAGCGCTCGAGCTGCCCCGCGAACACCTCCAGTGCGGCGACGGTATCGGGCTCGGCACCGTGGGCGTCGCGAAGCTCCTTGCCCCGATAGAAGCGCAGCGCAGCGGCGAGGTTTCGTGGCTCGCGCTGGTGAAAGATGACCTGAGCGTCGACGACCCGGGTGTTGGCCAGATCGAGCACCCGACCCGCTCGCACGAACTCGGCGTGCAAGATGCGAACGTCGAATCGACCGATGCTGAACCCCGCCAGATCGGCGCCCGACAGCACCGTCTCGAGCTCGCCGGCGATGTCGGCGAACGCGGGAGCGCGGTCGAGGTCGGCGTTGAAGATGCCGTGGATTTCGCTGGCCTCGACCGGGATCTTGACCTGCGGATTGACCCTCCAGGTGCGCGGCGGCTCCACGCGATCGGGCGGGCTCACGCGCAGGATCGAGATCTCGACGATGCGATCGGACACCGGATCGGTGCCGGTCGCCTCGATGTCGAGAAAACAGATCGGTCGCTCCAGGGCGGCGACGAAGGCGGAGAACCGCGGGCCGAGCTCTACCACCGACGGCACCCCGGTGGCGGACGCGGGTCCTCGCGTCGTGGCCGGCGGGCCTTCGGAGGGCCGCGCTTGCTCGTCGAGCGCATCGGCATCGGACATGGGGCGCGGTTTATAGCGCAGCACCCGAGCGCTGACCTCGCCCTGTGCGCAACGGCCCGATGAGGGCGTCGCAGACCCTCGCACAGAGCCCCACCCGCCGCACGGTCCCGCATCCGAGTGCCGATTCGACGATCCGCATTACGCGGAAATCCGAGGCCGAGCCGTCGAGCACGACGAGCGACCGATCGCGACACGAACCCCGCACGGCCGGCCGCGCGCCGTCGCGTCGGCTCGCTGCCCCGGGCAGCGCGTCTCGACACCACGCCGCGACCCTCGACGTGAAGGTCCGAGCAGCCCCCTGACGACGACCTCCCTCGCGCCCGATCGCGCCCGCCTTCGACCGCGGCCGATCATGGTGTCCTCACGCGCGGCGCTCTTGGAGTCTCGACGCCCCCCTGTTAGCTTGTCTGCGATGAGGGGTTTGTGCGTTGTTTGCGGGGTCAGGAGGTTCGTCTCCCTTGGTCGTCTTGCGCCGGGTCTCGTCGCCCTGGCGCTCGGCGCCGGGTGTGGCAATGAGGAGCGTGAAAGTGGTGGAGAGGACAGCAACGGGCTCCCCACCGGGTTGACGCTCGACACGGCCGGGTCCGACGACGGCAGCGAAGACGACGACGGAATGGCGAGCGCCGGGCACGAGGATAAGCTCGACGTCGGCAACGGGACCGGATCGCTCGACTGCGAGGAGGGGCAGGTGTGCGACGAGTGCGTCGTGATGGAGCACGATCCGTGCGACGCCGGCACGACCGACCTCTTCAAGGCCATGGGCCTCAACTGTCCAGGGGATCCCCAGGTCACGACGAGTGTGATGGGAAGCAACCAGGCCATGGGCGTGCGCACCGGCTTCGGCATGACCAACACGTGGGCACCACGCGAAGGCTCGGCGTTCGGCGTGCTCGGCAGCGGTTTGGTCGTCGACCTGGACTTCGAGACACCCCCCAACGACTTCAACCTCTCGCCCACCCACTGCAACGACGACCTCGGACCGGAGTACGATATGGGCAGCACCCTGCCCGCGCCGCTGCGAACGAACGACGTGGGCGGGGACTGCTCGGTCGATCCGTCGCTGCTGGGGACGGGCGATTGCTCGAACACCATCCATGGCCAGTTCAGCCAGGGTGGATCGGCCAACGACTACACCGAGGTTCGGATCCAGGGCACGGTTCCACCGACCAACAACTCCTTCAGCTACGACTTCGCCTTCTTCTCGGTGGAGTACCCCGACTACTACAACAGCTCCTTCAACGACATGTTCGTGGCGTGGCTGGAATCGGAGAGCTGGACCGGGAACATCTCGTTCGACGAGGCCGGGAACCCGATCTCGCTCAACGCCGGGTTCCTCGACTACCGCGACACGGCCACGGGGAGCATTCCGGAGTTCGTCGGTACCTGCATGCGCCAGCACGCGGGGACCAAGTGGCTTTCGACCACCGCCCCGGTCAACCCGGGCGAGACGTTCACGCTGGTGCTGGCGATCTTCGACCTGTCGGACTCGATCCTGGACAGCTACGTCTTCATCGACAACTTCCAGTGGGGTTGCGACGGCACCGAGAAGCCGTCCACGAAACCCGTCGGCTGAGCGCCGCCGCGCGCCGGCGCACCAGGGACACGAAGGGGCCGTCCTACACCCGGGCCGTCGGGTAGGCCGAGGTATGCTCGCCGTGAAGTGGGCGTGAAACGGCGTCCACGAGCCGCTCGCACGCTCCGACCGGGCGGCGGATTCGCGACCTGTTCCGCGGCCCGCTTGCTACACTGGGCGATGGAGCGTGAACGCCACGGACGAGCTGCCGAGATCCCTGCAGGTGCTCTTGGGGACCGTGATCGCGGGCCGATACCGGATCGAGAGTCTGGTGGGCGTGGGCGGCATGGCGGCGGTGTTCAAGGCGCAGCACGTAGGCCTGGGGCGCGCGGTCGCCGTGAAGTTCCTGCGGCCCGATCTCAACGCCAACGCCGACGTGGCGGCGCGCTTCGATCGCGAAGCACGTTCGGCTTCGTCGTTCGACCACCCGAACTGTTGCTCGGTGTTCGACGTGGGCATCACGGAGTCGGGCCTCAAGTTCATGGTGATGCAGTTCTTGAAGGGCCAGGAGCTGGGGTCGGCGCTGGGCGGGCCACTTCCACCGTCGCAGGCCTCGGCGCTCGCCCTTCAGATCTTGCGCGGCCTCGATCACGCCCACCGGCTCGGCGTCGTCCACCGCGACCTCAAGCCCGACAACATCTTCGTCACGCGCGACCACGAAGGGCGCGAGATCCTGAAGATCGTGGACTTCGGCATCGCGAAGATCGTCGACGACGACAAGGCGGACGGTCTGGTCACCAAGGTGGGGATCATCTTCGGGACGCCGGCGTACATGAGCCCCGAGCAGGCAGCCGGCGTGGAGGTCGATCCGCGCGCGGACCTGTATGCCGTCGGCGTAATCCTGCAGCAGATGCTGACGGGGCGGCTTCCGTTCGACGATCGGGATCCCGCCGCGCTGATGCGAAAACAGCTCACGGCGACCCCACCCCCTCTCCCGCCG
>CAZYSW010000204.1:0-2342 GCA_964650105.1 uncultured Nannocystaceae bacterium | reverse complement strand
AGGGCCTATGCGACGTGGTGTCGACGCTGCTGGCGAAGGATCGCGAGCGCCGCTTCGCAAGCGCGGCAGCGACGATCGCCGCCCTGGAAAGTGTGTCGCACGAGCTGCGTCACGACCCGACGCCCTGGGTCCCGCTGTTGCCCGCGGCCGACGACGACCCCGGCCTGGCCGAAGCGTCGGGCATGGACGCCGTCGACCACGCCCTGCGCCGGCTGCTGCGCGAGGCCACGCCCATGGCCCAGCAGCGGCTGCGCACGGGGATCCTGGACGCGCCGCTCGGAGAGCTGGGCGAGCTCGGGGAGGACGACGACCGCGAAGGCGGTCGCCAGGTCTCGGGCGATCCCTTCTACTCGGGAGGCAACGACGACTGAGCGCCTCTCGACTCGTCGGTTGCGACCAACATCGGTGCGTTCAGCCATGCACGCACGTGGGCTCGGGTCCGCGCCATGGCGACCGGCCCCTCGTGCAGCCGAAACGGTGTGACTCGGGGAAGGTCGGGTGTGACCAGGACGAGCGCGTCGCAGCCGGGCACCCGATCGGGGAGCACCGGCGCTGCGCCCAGACGCAGCCGTCGGCGGCTCGGCAAGGCGTGAAACAGGACCCGCTCTCGCGGGCGCAGAGCGGAGAACCCGGATCGATCGGAGACGCCACCGTCGACAAGCACGCGACCTTCCGTGACGACGGGACGAAACATGAAAGGGACACTGCACGAGGCCTGGATGGCGACGTCGAGCGGGCCCGTGTCCATGACGTGCGTGCGGCGACCGCGTAGGTCGTGAGACACCGCGGCGAACGGCGTCGGGCACTCCTCGACGACGCGGACCCCGGTGGTGTGCAGGAGGGCACGCAGCTTCTCTCCGAACTTGCGACCGCGCAGGAGCCCGCCCAGGGGCAGGCCTGGATCCCAGAAGTCGGCGCGTCGCAATCGCAAGAGCTCGGCCGTCAGGACCTCCGCGCCCAGGCCACTGGCCCACAACCCGCCCGCCAGGGCACCCGCGGACACCCCGACCACGCGTCGGGGTCGCAAGCCGGCCTCTTCGAGCGCCGCCAAGAGGCCCGCATGCGAGAAGAACCCGAAAAAGCCGGCGCCCAACAGCAGGGTGAACGGGGCCTCGGCCAGCCAATCGCGGCGCAGGGGGATCCCGTCTTCGTGCTTCGGATGCAGGCCGACCATGCTCGAGACGTCGCCGGGGCTCAGAGCTCCGACGCGAAGGCGGCCTGCAGGTCCTCGTCGTCTTCGACCAGCGCGTGCATGACCTCGACGACCGAGAGCGCCTCCGCGCCCTTGCTCCGGCCCGGGCGCTTGACGGCCCACCGCTTGCGAGACTGGTACTTGCCCGTGCCCGTCGGATCGCCGTGCACGAGCAGGCAGTAGTCGAAACCGCGACTGGGCGTACAGGCCTCGAAGCGGATGTGGCGCTTGCGATCGTCCTGCAAAAACCGCAGGGTCGCGGCATCCTTGCCGTCGGCGATCCACTCGAAGACGTCGTGCCCACCGCGGAGCATCGAGCCGGCGAAGAAGGCCCCGATGTACTTGTCTTTGCCGGTGCGCGTGGTCAAAAACGCGGTGAGCGGGGCCTTGGGACTGGTCGGAACCGTGGACACCCACAGGCGCTCGGTGGCCGTGGCCTCGGACCCACCCCCACACGAGAGCAGCCCGATTCCGAGGACGACGGCCAGGGGCACCGCGAAGGAGGCGCGGAACTCGAGCATCGTCCTCGAGCTTGACAGTGGCCGGCGTGGCGAGCAAGTGCGGCCCGCTGGCCAGGGATCGGAATCGGGCAGGTCGGTTCTGCGCGCGAAAGCCCGGTGCTGCGTGCGCTCGGTGCGGAAACAGCCGTTCGCCCGCGCCGACAGGCAGCACGGCCGGAGACGTTTGCCCCAGTCGTACCGAGGTGTTACCCATCCGGACGTTTCGGGAGGTCCATCGAGATGATTCGCGCGCCACACCCTTCCCATCGTCGTTCGAGCATGCCGTCGCGGCCGGCCGCCACGGTCGCGTTGCTGCTTTCGGTCGCGGCCTGGGCGTGTGGGGGCCAAAAGGACGATGCGAAGCCCGCTCCGGGCAAGGTCGCCCCCGGCGGCTCGGCGGCCTCGGCCGAAAAGAAGGCCGAACCGGCGATCCCGCAGCTCTCGCCGGCCGCGGTCCTCGAGCAGGTCAAGCCCCTGTTCTCGCCGTTGCCTCCCGTGGCCGAGGACCCGAGCAATCCGCTGACCGAGGAGAAGATCGAGCTCGGTCGCATGCTGTATTACGACCCCCGGTTGTCGAAAGGGCAGGATATCTCCTGCAACACCTGTCACGACCTCGAGCACTACGGGGTCGACATCCGCGAGCAGAACGG
>CAZYSW010000203.1:5890-9744 GCA_964650105.1 uncultured Nannocystaceae bacterium | reverse complement strand
GGGTCCATCTTGCCCGACAAGCTTCCCCTCATGCAGAAGCGGATCAAGCGGATCCAACGAACGCTCCGGGCGTCGAAGGCGTGACCGGATCCGAACGGCCGGCCGCCGTCACGGAATCTCGCCCTGCCCCTCGCGGAGCACCTCGATCCGATCCCCGGTGAGGCGCAGAACCGTCGAGGGCTGGGGCCAGATCATCCCGCCGTCGATCACCACGCGTACGTCACGACCGTAGGTCCGCTCCAACTCCTCGGGATCTTCGAGCTCGATCTCCCCCTCCGCCGGCGTGACCGATCCGGTCAGGAGCGGCTCGCCCAGGAGGTCACACAGCATGTTGCACACCTTGTGGTCGGGCATTCGCATCCCGACCTCGTGCTCCCGGTTCTTCATGGAACGGGGCACCTCGCTGGTGGCCTGCAGCACGATGGTGTAGGGCCCCGGCAAGAGGCGCCGGACCAGCCGAAACGATTGATTCCCCAGGTGACCGTACTTTCCGATCTCGGCCAGATCGCGAACCAGCATGGTCAGTGGCTTGGCGTGCTTCTCGTGGATCCCCTTGAGCCGACGAAGCTTGGCGATCCCCTTGCTCGAGGACAGGGCGCATCCGAAGGCGTAGCCCGTATCCGTCGGATAGATGATCACCTCGTCGCGACGCAGTGCCTCGACCGCCGGCATGAGGTGCCGGGGCGCCGGTCGTTCCGCATCGATCCGGAGCAGCATGGGAGCGCGACCGTATGCCCGACCCCCCGCCTTTGGTCAACGTCGGCGCTCGCTCCGAGCGTCCGAAGGCGCGGAAAAGCCCGACCCGGGACCGGTACGGCGGCCCGGTCTTCGAGCACCGGCCGCGTCGGCCCTCCCGGCGAGGGCCGCTCGCTATCCGGCGGCCGGACGCCCGCGCCACCGCCGCCACGACCTCCACCCGACGTCCACGAGCCGACTCCAGATCAGCATGGCCAAGATGACCGCGTAGGGGTCGTAGGGCGTTCGCAGCCGGATGTCTCCGAAGAAGATCGCGGCGATGGTCATCGACGTGACGAGCTGCCAGGCACAAAACGACAGCGCGGGCTCGCGACGCAGGTTGCCCAGGGCCCAAAACATACCCCACAACGACGGCAACCAAAACACGATCTGGAACAGCTGCTTGAAGAAGGTGATGGGCGGCATGAACTTCTCGCGCCCCTTCTCCATCTCCGGCCACTGGTGCCCGATGAACCACAGCAAGCTCATGTTGATGATGCTGTAGCGGAGCTGCTCCACGACCCCGGTGTTCGCGTAGCACTGCTTGCGGATCTCCTTGTGGATGTCCGGATCGCCGATGTAGCCCACGAAGCGAATCGTCTCGCCGCCGAGAGCCGGCCGCAGCGCGAAGGGGTGGTCGGGGGGATACATGCCGGCGAGCGTGCGAAACCCCGGCAGGCTCACCCGGCGTCCATCCCGGGTGTTGTTGGTCCGCTCGCTCTTGCGCTTGGCGAGCTCGTTCGGGAAGGCCTGCGTGACGATGTTGTGGCAGCGGCCCGCCGTCAGGTTCATGTTGGCGTTCTCGGCCACGCCCGCCCAGTAGCCGGTGTGGGCATGGAACCGCCAGAACGAATAGCCCAGCATCAGCAGCAGCGGGATGGCGATCGATGCGATGTGCCGCGGTCGCACCCAGGGCACCCGACGCCGATTGACCAGCCACGTCACCAGCACCAACACGTAGAACAGGGCGGACTGCGGACGCAGGGCGAAGCACACCGCCGACACCAGCCCCGCCCCGAGCGCACGTCGGCCCTCCTGCAGCACCACCACCAGCCAATAGGTGGACCAGAGCTGGAAGAACAAGAACGGGGTCTCCGACAGGAAGTATCCGGTGTTGGACAGGCTCGGGTGCCACACCAGCAGCCACACGCCGACGATTTCGGGGAGCCAGCGCCGACGCAGGACCCGACACGCCAGGAGATAGCCCACCGGCACGGCCAGCGCCCCCATGATCCCCCACACGACGGCACCGGCCGTCAGGTTGTCCTTCCCGAAGATG
Organism: uncultured Nannocystaceae bacterium; assembly: GCA_964650105.1. Taxonomy (GTDB): domain Bacteria; phylum Myxococcota_A; class Polyangia; order Nannocystales; family Nannocystaceae; genus CAZYSW01. The sequence goes on along the minus strand of CAZYSW010000203.1, from coordinate 7,730 downwards.
GCCAGGGGTATGGCGAGAATGTGGTGCGTCCCCCAGGCCTGCCAGGCGAGCGTGCGATCGCCGGGTGTGAAGCCGTGCTCGGCGAGGCGCTGCGCTCGCTCCACGTACTTGTACATGTCCGAGAACACGTAGTCCCCGGGAGGATGAACCCACAGCACCCACACCAGTCGGCTCGCGAGCGCCAGCAAGGTCAGGATCACCAGCACGCGCGTGCTCGGGCGAAGCCGAGGCTCGTGGGTCGAAGCGGCATCCGGCTGGTGCCCCGCCCGGACCCCTGGCTGCTCGTCGGACGTCGCACCGGGCGACGCTGCCTCGCGGTCGGTGCCGTGCGCCGCGTCGGCAGCCTCGTCGTCCCCGCTCACGGGGCGAGAGACTACCAGCCACGGCCCTTCGACCGTCAGGTGTCCCACGGCGGGCCGCGGCGTCGGGATCGCGACCGCGTCGGCCAGACGCGGCGAGCATGCAGCCGCCCGAGCACGACGCCGGCTCGGAGCCGGCGAGGCGGCCTCGGGCACGATCGCGGCACGCGCTGCTTTCGGGGCAAGAACGCCGCGTCCAGGCGGGCAGCGAGCTGGCTGCTCGTCGCTGGGGTATAAGGCTCGTCGATGTCGGTTCGGTTACCCGTGCAAAGCGCTTCCGTCTTCTCCCGTCGGCGCAGCGCCCTCGCGGCACGCCTCGGGGACACGCCCGCGCTGGTGTTCGCCGGGACCGCCCGCGCCCGCAACTACCCCGCCAATCCCTTTCCGTACCGCGCCGAGAGTCACTGCATCTATCTGACCGGTGCGGCGATCGAACACGCGGTGCTGGTGATCGGGGCCGGGCGAAGCGAGCTGTACGCCGTGCCGCCGGGGCCCGACGATGCGCTGTGGCACGGGCCGCAACCGGACTTTGCGGCCCTCGCCGAGGCCACCGGGGTCGATGCCGTTCGTCCGCTGGCCGAGCTCGAGCACGCCGTCGAGCGACTCGGCGGGCGCGATCGCGTCGCGACGATCCCGGCGGTGGATCCCGTGACCCGTCATCGGCAGAGCGTCCTGCTCGGCCGGGACTGGTCGGTCGTCGCCCATCCTCGGGTCGACACCCTCGGCCCCCTCGACCAGGCCCTTTGCGATGCGATGATCGCCCTTCGGCTGCGTCACGACGACGCCGGGCTGGAGATGATTCGCGCGGCGGTGGAGGGCAGCCGCGCCGCTCACCTGGCGGGCATGGCCGCCACGCGCGTCGACGCGCGCGAGCAGGACGTTCGTGCCGCGATGGAGCGGGAGCTCGTCGCCCGAGGCATGGAGCCCGCCTATGGGAGCATCGTCACCGTGCACGGCGAGGTGCTGCACAACAACGAGTACGGCCACCTGCTGCGCGACGGCGACATGGTGCTGGCGGACGTGGGCGCCGAGCACCACGGTTGGGCGAGCGACGTGACCCGAACCTGGCCGGTCTCCGGGACCTTCAGCGCCAGTCAGCGCTCGCTGTACGACATCGTGCTGCAGGCGAACCGAGATGCCATCGAGATGATCGCGCCGGGGGTTCGCTATCGAGACGTTCACCTACGCGCCAGCCTGACGCTCGCCCGCGGGTTGGTCGACGAGGGCATCCTTCGCGGCGACCCCGAGACGCTGGTGGAGCGGGGCGCTCACGCCCTGCTGTTCCCCCACGGGGTGGGACACCTTCTGGGCCTCGACGTGCACGACATGGAGGACCTCGGGGATCGGGCCGGCTATGCCCCGGGTCGCGTCCGGAGCAAGCAGTTCGGCCTGGGTTACCTGCGCCTGGATCGCGATCTCGAACCCGGGATGGTGGTGACCATCGAGCCTGGCCTCTATCGGGTGCCCGCCATCCTCGACGA
>CAZYSW010000203.1:0-5880 GCA_964650105.1 uncultured Nannocystaceae bacterium | reverse complement strand
CTTCGTGCGTGACCGAACGCTCGATCGCGACCGCCTGGCCCGGTTTTCGGACGTTCGAGGCATTCGTATCGAGGACGATGTGCTCTGCACACCCACCGGCCACGAGGTGCTCACGGCGGCGATCCCGAAGGATGCCGCCGCCGTGGAGGCCGTGGTGCGGGGGGGCTAGGCCGCCCCGGACGTGCACGCCCACCCTCCGAAGGGCCCGCTGCCCCGGCGGTGAGGCGGCCATCGTTTCGTGGCCGCGCCGCGGGGCCCCGTGATACTGTACGCGCCGGGAATTCTTCACGGATCTCGCACGGGTCGGTCAGGGCCGACGGTGCGACCGGAGCTCGACCATGCGACTACGCACCCTGCTTGCATTGTCCAGCGTGGGCCCACTGGCCCTCGGTGCCTGCACCAGCGACCTGCCCGCGCCCAACAACTACCCGCCCCCCCTCGACGACAGCGACGACGCCTCCGCGAGCGACACCGCGGGAGACGTCCAGCTCTCGTGCGAGGACATCCCGGGGACGGCCGTCGATGCGATGTTCGCGTACACGCCCATGGCGAGCGGGGGCGACGGTTTCTACTCCTGGGGTGCCTCGGACCTGCCCGACGGGCTCGCGATCCATGCGATGACGGGAGCGATCACCGGCACGCCGACCACCGAGGGCAGCTTCACCTTCGAGGTCACGGTGACCGACACCAGCGGAGCGACCGCCTCGGCCACGTGCCAGCTCGAGGTCAACCCGCGGCTCGAGGTCGATCTCCCCCTGGAGACCACGCAGCCCTATTGCCTGCGCAACCAGCAGGCGCTGCCCGACTTCGTGGTGCCCGGAACCGGTGACGGCACCCCCATCACGTGCGAGCCGGCCGGGGGCCGCGGGGGGGGCAAGGTGCCGGCGGGGATCTCGGTGAACCCCGACACCTGCCGGATCGAGGGCACTTTGGAGGAAACCCGCTACGGGACCTGGGTGTTCATCGTGCGCGGCATCCAAAGCGGCGCCGAGGTGTACATGCCGTACTGCGTCACGCAGCCCGACCAGGCGCCCGGCGCCTACACGATCGAGATGCAGGACAGCACGATCACCGATCCGAACGTCAGTCCCGCGGCGGCCGCCCTGATCCCCATCGTGCGGACCTTCGATCCCTCCGCGGCGCTCGATTTCGGCGGCATGATGGACCCGCTGTTCACCATCACCTCGCCGGGGAGCTGCGGCAGCACCTGCTATTACGGCTACGCGTACTCCATCAACGCCTCGGGATTCGACCCCCAGACGTTCAGCGTCGGCACCGCCGCCCTCTTGGAGGACGCCAACGGACAGGGCATCGGCTTCACCCACGAGCTGGCCGCCGGAGGGCCGCCGGTGGACGAGGCGCTCCGCGACCGCCCCTGGGTGCTGAACGTCTCGATGGACTACTGCCTCTCGACCGTCCAGGCCGATTGCGAGAACGCCGAGGCCACCCGCGCCAACGGCAACGGTAACCTCGAAGTCGGGATCGTCATGGTTCCGGAGTAGAGCCTCCCTTCTCGTGACTGCGACCCAGGCCGAAACGCTGCGCGACCAACGGATGGCTCGCGCCATCGATCGAGAAGTCGCACCCATCTGGCACGATCGATTCGCCCGCCTCATCTGGCGGAACCTGCCGCCGGCCACCTCGCTGGCGCTCGACGTGCACTGCGGACCCGGTCGCACCACCGTCGAGCTGCTCGAGCGCACCTCGAGCGACGCCAAGGTCGTGGCGCTCGAGCCGAACGCCGCCCTGCGCGGGCTGGCCAAGGCTCGCGTCCCCGCCGAGTGGAGGACGCGGGTGTACCTCAAGCCCGGCGACCTCGGCGAGGTCGCCGGCATGGCCGACGACACCTACGACCTGGTCGTGGCCAACCTCGTGCTCGGGGAGGCCCACAACATGCGCGGTGCGCTGCAGGGCCTGCTGCGCGTCACCAAGCCGGGGGGAACCATCTTGGCCACGTTGCCGATGGAGGGCACGTGGGTCGAGGCCGAGGATCTGTTGCGCGAGGTCTTGCGGGACGCGGGGCAGCAGGCCGCCGTCCGTCGGCTGCGGCGGCTGGCCAATCTCCGCCCCAGCGGCCGAGGGATCGCGGCGTTGGTGGCCGACCTCGGCATCGGACCGCACCACTTCGTGCTCGAACAGGAGCGATTCGATCTCCTGTTCCGGAGCGGTCGAGAGTTCCTGTTCTCGCCGCTGGTGGAGTTCGGACCGCTGCGCCTGTGGAAGGCCATCATCGGGGAGCACGACAAGCCCCAGGAGATTTTCTGGCGCCTCAAGGAATCGATCGACACCTACTATGCGCGGCGCCCTTTCGCGGTCGGCGTCGTCGCGGGGCTGTTGTCCATCCGCGTGCCCGCCGAGGGAGCCCTGGGAGCGCACGCGGCCGCCGAGACCGCGGGTGAGTACTGGCGCCGCTATCCCGAGCTCGACGCGCTGTGGCAGGCCCGCGAGCGAGGCACGCCGCTGACCGCCGGATCCGCGGCGCCGGCGAGCACCGACGAGGACGTCGACATCGACATCGAGCTCGACCTGGAGGGCGACGGCGACGCGGACACCGACGGCGACAGGGCGCCGCACGACGAGCCCAAGGAGCGCCCGGCCGCGCGCGACGGCGCCCGGACGGCGGCTGCCGTCTCCGCCGAAGACGAGGCCATCTTCGCACTCCTCGAGAACCAGCCCGGCGCGCCTCCCGATGCAGAGCTCGACGCGCTGCTCGACCAGGTCCTGGAGTTCGCGGGCGGGGAGCCCGAGCAGCTCGAGGAGCTCGACGAGGACGAGGTGGAGGAGATCGATCCCGACCCGAAGCGCCCCGGAGAAACGCTCACGCGCATCCGGGCGCTGCTGCCCCCGCCTCCCGCAATCCCGCCGCCCCCGCTGGCCTCCCGGCTGCGCCGCAAAGGGCCGAAATGAGACCACGGCCGTGCAGGCGTGCTCGTTCCCACGGGGCGGCACGGTTGCGGCGCCTCGTCGTTCGCGCGAAGGTCTTCGCATCGCACACGCCCCCACACTGCGCCTCGCGTTCGCCGTGTCGGTCCTGAGCGCCTCCGCGCTGGCCTGCAACGACACGGAGGTCGACGACCGCCACCGCACCCCGCCCGCGGCCCCGACCACCCCGACGCCACCGCCCCAGCCCGAGCCCGAGGCGCCACCGGTGCGCAAGGACGGGACCATCTTCGGCGAGAGCGAGCTGATGGGGACCCGGGTCACGATCAACGTGTGGCTCGATCCCAGACGCGACGCGGCCGAGGCCGGCGCGGCCATGAACGCCGCGCTGACGGAGATGGCCCGCATCGAGGAGATCATGAGCGAGTGGCGGTCCACCAGCGAGCTGTCGCAGCTCAACGCCCGCGCCGGTGGAGCGCCCATGGCCGTCAGCCCGGAGCTCTTCGAGGTGTTGTCGGCGAGCCGACGCATCGCCGAAGAGACCGGCGGCGCCTTCGATCCGACGTTTCACGGCGTCGGCCAGCTCTGGTCGTTCCAGCAGGGCGCTCGGCCCCCCTCGCGCCAGACCGTGGCCGAAAAGCTCCCGCTCGTCGACTGGCGCGAGCTCCACGTGGACGACACCGCCCGCACCGTTCGCCTCGGCAAGCCCGGGATGATGCTCGGCCTGGGCGCGATCGCGAAGGGCTATGCGGTCGATCGCGCGTCGGCGGTGCTCGCCCAGGCGGGCTTCACCAACCACGTCGTCGAAGCCGGAGGCGACACCTATGCCGCCGGCACCAAGGGCGGCAAGAAGTGGAACGTCGGGGTGCAAAAACCCGGCGAGCGCGGCGTGGTGGGAATCATCCCGGCCAGCGACGAGGCGATCGTCACCTCCGGTGACTACCAGCGCTTCTTCGAACACGAAGGTCGGCGCTACGGCCACATCCTCGACCCGCGTACGGGGTGGCCGCTCGAGCACGATGCGAGCCCTCGCAGCGTGACGCTCGTAGCCTCGAACGCCACGGACGCCGATGCCTACTGCACCGCGGTCACGGTGATGGGCGCCACCGAAGGCATGGCGTTCGTCGAGCGCCATCCGGGGCTCGAAGCGGTGATCATCGACCACGACGGCACGCTGCTGGTCTCCTCGGGGCTGAAGGACCGCCTGGTCCGGACCCCTTGAGATCTCGTCGGGTCACCGCAATCCGTGCACGGTGGGCGATTGCGCGACGACGTGCGCACCCTTGCCTACCTCGTCGGCGAAATGTGTACAGGTGAGCGTGCGACACCCGGACGCCGCCGTGCCTCGCGGGAGCACGCCCGCCGCTGGCAGAAACGCATCGTGAAATTCGGGGTCGCCCACCCACAACTCCGAAGCGACCGGCCACCCGTCGCCGTCGCTTTTCGTCACACCCCGCACCGAAATGTCTCGGTCGCATCGACCCCCACCGCGATCCCGCATCGCCTTCGCGCGACCCCACGCCTTCCGGGTACCACGGCTCGACGCTGCGTGTTCGTGTTCGCGCGCGTACACCAGGCTCGAACGCACTTGCCGGGCAAAGCCGTTCGACCCGCGAGCCCGACCAAGCCAGCGCACCCGACGAGATCGGATGAAGCACGCGTGACCGCCCTTGCACTCGCGGCACACCAAGCGGCCGCGCGCGTACGATGTGAGCGTTCGCCGTTCGAAGTGCCAGCAAAGTCGCGTTCGTTGATTGCGGTGGAAGGGACGGGAACGCTATGGTGTGAGATGGCAGGTGTGTCTGGGTCGGGCGCGACGTCGGTCGTGGTTCCGGCCGTCGCCTCACCTTTTCCACAACCCAAGGAAGTTGGCCAATGTCCCCCTCCCGCACCAACATCCGAAGCCTCGCCATCGTCCCCGCACTCGCAGCCCTCGGCCTGTTCGCCCCCCCCGCACAGGCCTCCGACTCCGACAGTGAAGAGGTTCGTCCTCCGACCTGGGACATGTCGCTCGAAGATCTGCGGGCGATCGGTCTCGGACAGTACCGAGGCGATCCGATCCCCGTTCCCCCCGATGCTCCCCGCGAACGGGCACCCGATGCTCCGCCCCAGAAGGCCAAGCAGGGCGTCATCTTCGTGAACTTCGACGGAGCCCAGCTCACCTCGGGCTACGACGACTCACGGGCCAACCGCACGCAGATCAGCAATCTGGCGGGCAACTTCGCCCCCTATGGCCAGGGCGCCAAGCGTGATGCGGTGCTGCAAGCGGTGGTGAAGGATTGGGCGCCCTACAACGTCATCGTCACGCAGCAGCGCCCCGCGTCGGGCGACTACGTGATGAACATGACGGGCCCCACCAACCCCTACGGTGGCGGCGTATTGGGCATCGCGCCGCTCGACTGCAACGACTCGCAGACCCACAACAACATCACCTACGCGTTTCACAGCGTCAACGACAGCTTCAGCGCCTCCACCCAGGCGACGACCATCGGCCAGGAGGTGGCGCACTCGTTCGGGCTCGAGCACGTCGACGAGCCCGGCGACATCATGAACCCCTACAACGCCGGCGGGGATCCGTCGTTTAGGGACCAATGCCTTCCGATCGTGCAAGGCGGCAGTTGTGGGCAGCAGCACGCGGCCGAGTGCGGCTCCTCGCAGATGCAGAACTCGCACCGCGAGCTCCTCAAGCTGTTCGGCCCCGCAACGCCCGACACCCAGGCGCCCGCGATCGAGATCACCTACCCCCACGACAGCGAGCAGTTCGCCGAGGGAGAGAGCTTCCAGATCACCGTCGAGGCCAACGACGACCAGTCGGGAGTCGCCGAGCTGGTGCTCTACTCCAACGGTCAACCGATCGAGACCGACACCACGCCGCCCTACGGCTGGAACGTGTCGAACATTCCGGCTGGCGAATACACCTTCGTGGTCGAGGGTGAGGACATGGCCGGCAACCAGTCGACGTCCAACTCGGTCACCATCTACGTCGACGTGCCGGCTCCC
>CAZYSW010000202.1:0-9800 GCA_964650105.1 uncultured Nannocystaceae bacterium | reverse complement strand
ACGTGGCCGCGTGCATCGAACTCGACGTCGCAACAGCGCAAGAGGGCAGCGCGAAGCTGGGCTCGCCCGCGCTGCACCCGAGCCTCGAGTCCCGAGTACGACATGCCGAGCCGCTCGGCGACCTCTCGTTGACCGCGCGCCTCGAGATCGATGAGGCGAACGGCCTCGCGGTAGGGCGCGGGCAAGGTATCGACCATCGTGCGGAGCCACAGGCCCAGGACCTGCTCGGCGGTCGTGTCGTCCTCGTCGACGGCCTCGTCGGAGAACTCGGCGGGCAGCTCGTCCTGCGCCCGCCGCCGCAAGTGGTCGACGGCTACGCTGCGCGCGATCCGGAACACCCAGGGGCGACGCGTTCCTCGTCCCGGTGCTCGGCGCGTCGGTGGTGCAGTTGTACGAAACACCTCCTGCACGAGGTCGTCCACACTCCCGGGAGGTCGTCCACACTCCCGGCATCGACGCACCGACCGAAGTAGCGACGGACGTCGGCCTCGACCTGCCCGCCGACGATGTCCCCGAGGCGCAAGGCGCCACTGCGAAGAAGCGGTTCCGCGCTCGCCATACACCTGCGCGCTGTCCGCAGAGCGGGCCCGGGGCGCCCGAGCCATGTGCGCGGCACCGCCCATGGCGCCCCGCTTGCGACCCCCCTGTCCCGGACCCATACTCCCCCGAGCGGCCGGACCCCGCCCCGGCCATCTTCATCGACTCGAATTCTGGGGGTGTCACGGTTTCGACGGGGGTTTCGCGTGTGAAGGTTGCGTGCCGCGGGTGTCATCCACCGCGTCAAAAAGGGTGGCGAAACACAGCTGCCAACGACAGCAACTACGGCCGCCTGGCCGCTGTAGCCTGAGTGCTACACGCTCTCGTCCGAGGAGCCCGAGTAGGGCGAGGGCGTCGACACACGGGCTAGCCGACGCGAGTGTCTCGGCGCGTCGGTGAAACCAAGGGGCTCGGAGCTCGAATCGCCCGTCGGCGGGCGTGTCGGACTCCCAAACGAAATCCGCCGACTACGCACGTAGACGCCCCACACAACAGCTTCCGGACCCGGGTTCGACTCCCGGCGCCTCCACCGCAAAACGCCCGTAGGCTTCGGTCTGCGGGCGTTTTCAGTTTGTGGTCCGGCTTGGTGGCGGTGATGGTGGCGGTTGACCGCGTGCGCCGCCAGACTTGGCAGGTGTCGCGGGAGGACGCGATCTTCGGAGGCTCGCGTCTGTATCGGCAGGCCGAGGAGACGGCGGCTGCGCTGATCGAGCGCCTCTCGAACCGCGACGAGAGGTTCGGGCGGGCTCTGGACCTCATTGACGACGGCCAGCCGGTCTCAGTGGACGGGGCAGACGCGCTCTGGGCACTCCATTCGCGTCTTCGCGCACAGGCGCAGGTGATCTCGGTCGGCATCTCGCCGTACCACGCGGTGCCGTCGTATCTCCAGGGGGCTCACCAGTGTTACTTCGGCGGCGAGACCGTCGAGCCCTGGATTGGCCCCGCGTTCAAGGTGGCGACCGCTCTCCTCTGGCCACAGGTCCACAACAGCGACACCCGAGTGGTCCAAGCGGGACACGACGCACAAGCGCATCTGGTCGAGATCTCCGGCCTGCTCGACCAACTCGCCGCCGTTGGACAAGCGCTCGTGGTGGAACCGGCGGGTCGCTGTGTCGTGACGCGCGACGGCGTAGAACTCGACGACCGCCTACAGCGCTGCCTAGAGTTCTTCGCCCGCGCGTTTGGTCGTCGCGGGATGGTGATGCGGTTCACGAGCGACTCACCGTTTCGCCACCCGGCCGCGGTTCTACAAGGTGTTCTTCAAGTTCTCGGTGGCGCCACACCTAGCTCGGTCGCCGAATTCGCTGACACGCCACTCCGTGAAATCCCGAAGGGCGAACGCACCGACTTCTGGGCCGGCATCCTATCCCGTCTCTTGGTGCTGATCGCGGCTCACGACACGCGGCGTCAGGTAGATCCAACCCCTGGTGGTCTCGCCGTCCTCGGCTCCGCAGGCTTCGTGCTCTCGGAGTTCGGTATCCCCGAGAAGCTGGTTCCCGTGATCCAACAGGCGCTCCAGGACTGTTTCTGGACGCCCGCTTGGCTGGCGCAACGCCCCGGTCCAGAAGCGCTGCGACACCTTGTTGTTGAGCGACCTGTACTCCGCCTGACGCGTGAGGAGGAGTTGTTCGCAACCACGGCTTCTAACCTGGTCGATTCCCTCAGCACGTTCCTGGACGCGTCCGTTGGCACGTACTGGGACCGTGGCGGCGCCCGGCTCTCCTCCGAGTGCTTCCGCCGCTTGGTGTCACTGCCGTTCGAGCGGGAAGTGATCGAGGTGTTCCGCGCTCTTGGATTCGAGGCGGGCACCGTCTCCGAAAGCGGCGCATGGACGACCGCCGTAGCACAACAGGCCGAACACCTTGAGGGGGCCGATCCTCCCCCGGGCGAAATTGACGTGCTCGCGCACCATCCGTGTGGACTCGCCGTCGTCGCGGAGTGCAAGGCGCTGAACCTTCCATTCGACGCTCGCGCTCTTCGTAACCTCCACGGCAAGCTAAGCCTCGCCGATGACGACGGATTTCACGAGAACTTGGAACGCAAGCGCAAGTGGGCAGAGGCCACACTCCGCAACCATCGCCGGCTCACAGGTGATCCCGTCGGCATCCTCGTCGTGGATCGTCTTCCGCCATTCGACGGCCTTGATGCCCCGCACATCGTCGTTGACGCCGAGACGCTTCAACGCGGGCTGGCCGCTTTGCTCAACGAGTACGGGCACATCTAGCTCCCGGTGATTGGTCCTCGTCCAGCACCGCGACCGCCTCGCGCTTCACCTCGGGCGGCGCGATGGCGGCTTGCCCTGTCCTAGGCCATCATGGCCGCCTGATGGCGACGATCTGGGAACACAGACTCAGACAAGGGCGGGATCACCTGCCACACCCAAGCGGGGCCGTGGTGGCCATCCACGAGTCCAGTCACGCAGTGGTCGCGCACAGGCTCGGGTTCCGCGTCACAGCGATCTCTGAGCGCTTCGTCCAGCGCGATCCTCCACCAGGCGCTGCGCTCGACCCCGCCACGGTCGCTTGGCACAGCACCTTGGTCACTCTGGCGGGGTTGTGCGGAGTCGGTCGCCTCGCTCAAGAGCGGCACGACATTGATGTTTCCGAGATTTTCTCGTCGTTCAACGACGATCTCGTGGAAGTGTACCGAGCCTACGCCGGTCAGCTTCTGTCCCTCCCCACTCCCGAGCCGGAGGGGAACAGCACCGGCGATGTTGGCGCGGTCGGGAGTGAAGGCGAAGCGCCGTCGCTCGACGACGAAATAGTGGCGGGCATGAAAGGCGCCGGCTTGATCTGGCTTTCCCACGGGCTCGAAGAGGCAAGGGCCCTCGTCGCCTCCGAGTGGGCGACGATTCAAGCGGTTGCGGAACGCCTCCAGCAGTCCTCAACGAGCCCTTGGACCATACCCATCGACGAGTTCCTCGAACTCGTCCACCAGAGGGAGGGTCAGTCCGAGGAACCCTAGTCCTCGTCGAGCACCGCAACCGCCTCGCGCTTCACCTCGGGCGACAGATGGGCGTACCGCAGCGTCATCTTGATGGTCGTGTGCCCCATCAACTCCTGGATCTCCTTGAGCGTCCGGCCGCGCATCGCCAAGTGCGACGCGAACGTGTGGCGCATGACGTGCCAGCCCACTCGATCCAGACCGGCCCGGTCGCACGCGCGCCAGAGGGGCCACTTGCACTGTTCCTTGGTGAGCAGCGAGCCGTCCTCGTTGCAGAACACGAGCTTGTGGCCGGCCGCCAGCCGGGCCTTGAGCGCCTTCACGGCCGACTCGCACAGGGGCACTTCGCGCCGGCTCGCCTTCGTCTTGGGCGTCCCGACCTTCATCTTGTAGGCGGCCTTGCGAACCATGAGGACCTTGCGCTTGAGATCGACATCCTCGGCCCGGAGCGCCCGCAGTTCCCCCAGGCGCAGACCGGTCCTGACCGCAACGAGGACCATCTCGCCCCACATGGGTTCGTTGGCGGCGTCGATCAGCGCTCGCACAGGGGCGAAGTCGAGGAACACGAACTCGGCCTCGGGAACCTCCAGCCAGGGGATCTTGGGGGCCTTGGCGAGGTCACCCCACTCGACGGCCATCTTCAACGCCATGTTCATCGTCGTGAGAATGTTGTTGATCGTCTTCGGGCTTGCGTCGTCTTCGAGCCGGTCGGACGCGAACTCGGCGAGCCTCTCGGACGTGATCTGGTCGAGGCGTAGGTGCCCGAACTCGGGCACGAGGTGGATGCGGAACTTGCTCTCCTTCGAGTCGTACTCGCTCGGCTTGTTCTTGACCTTCGCGTACAGCCTGAGGAACCGGGGCGCGAACTGGGCGAGGGTCAGGACTCCGTTCGTCCGCGCGACCTTCGCAGGAGACCTGGGCGCGCGATGCTGGCCCGGGCCGTCCAGCCCTTCGAGGATCCGGGCTTCGGCACGACGAGCTTCCTCCTCGGTGTCGCGGAACCGGCGGACGCGTTCGCCCGCGACGTACACCTCGACCAACCAGCAGGGTTCCCCGTTCTTGACCGTCTCCCGAACGCTCACTGCGAATCATCCTTCCGAGACCGTCGTCGCCGTCGTCGCCTCCGCGACCGGACGGCCTCGTCCTCGGCCCACCGGATCAACAACGTGCGCGAGAACCGAATCTCGTCGCCCAACAGGAACCAGCCACCAACCTTGCCCTCGTCGATGTGACGGTAAAGGCTGGACCGGCTCGTCTTGAGGATCGCCGCGGCCTCGTCCACTGTGAGGAACTCGTCCTGAGTGGCCTGGGTGGCCCCTTTTGAGGGGTTCATCGTGGTGGGTGTCGCGGCGGTCTCCATCGGACTCGCCCCGTCCACGCCGCCACCACGCCCCGTTAACTTCCCGGCGCCGTTCTTCTCGGGCACCTCGACTATTACCCTCAGGGCGGAATCCCCCCGACTGCCCACGCTACGGGGCCACTGGGGCCACTCGCAGATCGCGGGCAGCGACCCAGGAGATTTTCAGCCGCCCAAGAATCTCCGACTCCGGAGCGAAAACGCTGCCGAAGCGCCGCGTAGATGGCCGTCAACGACGAAGTTCGGGAGCGAGTTCAAAGATGCCCTTCTTTGGCGTGTACGGATCATGCCGAAGATCGAGAACCAGCCCACCTCCGCCGAGCCCTTCGCCGACGACGCCGAGTACCTGGAGGCAATCGTCAACCTGGCCGTCAGTGTGGTCGAGCGCTTCGACGCCCAACGCCACCCCCCGAACGACTCCAGGCACGCCGCCGTCGTCGAACACCTGATCCGCCAGGAGCGGAACATCAAGGAGCAGATCGCCGCCAGGGTCGAGGCGACGCGAAGCTCAGGCCGCGTGCTCGCGCTGGACAAGATGAAGTCGCGGCTCGATCTCTCGTGCCTCGAACACGCGGTGGTGAAGCTCCTCGCCGCCGTCGCGCTGGACCGCATACAGGTGCTCGACGGGGGCACGCTCCTGGGGCCGAGCGTTGCCGAGGTACTCGACCTTCTCGGCCTCGGGGTCGCCGACCGCATCCGATCCCTCGCCATGTTTCGCCCAACCGGGAGGCTGGTTCGGCACGGCCTCATGCACGTCGAGCCCGGCGCCGACGGGCTCCAGCCTTCGGTGTTGATGGGCGCGTGGTTGTCGATCACCAACGACGCGCTCGAAGCCGCGGCCGGGTTGCGCGACATCGAGGACATCGAGGCGCCGGCCGACGCGGCCTCGTAGGTCGCGCGCATCGACCCGTGGCGCCCCCGTCCCACGACCCGAATCGACGGTTCGGTTGCATCCTCCGGCAACACCGGACCGCCCGTGGCCTCTCGCAAGAGGTACTCGCCGAGCGATCCGGCGTGAGCACCGACGCCGTCCGTCGGATCGAGCGCGGGAAGATGTCGCCCACGCTGATCACGTTGGTGAAGCTCGCGCGAGGACTCGACATGCGTGTCGCCACTCTCGTCGCCCGGCTCGACGGCGCCGTGGACACGACCGCCGACGAGATCCGCGACTTCGCGCTCAGCAGGACGGAGCCCGAGCGCCGGGTGCTGCTGAGGGTGGCGCGAGCGTTGTGGGAACCATGATCGTGGCCGCTACCGACGCCTGATCCAGATCCAGCCCTCGACCTCAGCCGCCTCCTGTTGCTCCTTGCCAGGCGCGATGCACTTCCCCCTCAGGAAGTCGGCGCCCGCGAGCAAGCAGACGGCCGCGTCGAGGAGGTCGTCGCACCCGGCGAGAAGACGGTCGTCCACCTCCAGCTTCCAGTCGTCCCGCAGCGCACTGAGGATCGTCGCGCGGTAGTCTCGGGGACCGGCGTCGTTGCCTTTGTAGCCAGTGCAGGTCGCCTTGTGGCAGCGCAGCGTCGCCGCCGGGTAGACCTCGACGGCAGCGACTCCGTCGATGTTCGGCGACCAGGCGAGCGGGATGTCGAACCCCGTCCGAGCCCGAACCTCGCCGAGCAGTCTAAGCGCCATGTGAGCCGTCCTGGCGATTCGGTCGGCGCCCACGTCGAGGGGCATCTTCCCGACGGTCGCGTGGACGAACCTGTCGGTCACCCTCCTGAACAGGTCGTGGCCGTCGCCGTCGAGCACCTGGCCTGCCCGGTGTCCGCTCAACCCCTGGGCCAAAGGTGCCGGCCACCCAAGGGGGGCGTCGATGGCGAGCAGCGTGGGGCCGGGGCCGATCCAGGACGCGACGGTCTCGGCAACCGACGTGACCGCGGAGCCGAGGACCACGTCCGTGACGACCAGGTCGTCGCCGTCGAGATGGCCGCGCGCGAGGCCGATCTTCTTCGGCTGTGTGGCGGCGTCGATGCCGATGATGGTCGTGCGTTCCATTCGCAGGGCAAGCCGGTTGCTCAGGGGCGGTACGGCCGGACCGGGTACTTGAACCGCAGCTTTCGACGCGTGTCTATCTCGCGTACGCCCCGACTCTTCCACAGCAGCCAGATGTTGAATTTCCAGGACCGCGGATCGGCACTCTGCGGGAACGTGTCGTGCTTCAAGTCCGGCCACCCGAGGTGCTCCGCGACCCACCGGCGGAGTTCCAGCTTCGCTTCGCTCTTGGCCTTCCCCTGCCAGTCGGAGAGGATTGCACCGAGGAGCAGGTCGGCGACCTGGACGCCAGCGGAGGTCTTCGACGACTTGACCGTCCAGGTACTCGCTAGCGGTTCGTAGCCGAGAGCCTTCTTTGCGCTCGCGTTGGCGATCTTGTGCAGCTTCTCGTCGGTCTTCGGGTACGGCGACGGGAACGGATCGATGCGCAGGTGATATGCCTTGCCACCCGACCCGGCGAAGAAGGTGAGCTTGTTCCGGATGAACCTCTCGAAGTGCTTCTCCCGCGCCTCCTCGATGCTCGCGTGGAGGGAGCGGTTCACGTCCGAACGCCGCACCACGATGCAGTGGAACATCAGCCAATTGCGCTTGAAGAACTCTTCCACGATGTCGCGGTAGAACGGGAGCTTGCGGCGAGACGTGTTCTCCCACTTGATCTCGTCTGAGACGCCGTGCCGCTCACGAAGCTCACCGACCAGCCCGGTCAACCGCCCACGGGCCTCGTACGGGATCCAGATGCTTCCGAAAGCGTAGTACACCTGGCCGTCGATGCCGGTTTCGTCGGCGTAGATGAGGTAGTTCCGGTACCCGGGAACGGGCTTGCGTTCACCGATCCCCACTGGTTCACAACCCTCGCCCCGCGCCACAGCACGATGGTCCGTTGTGTCCCGGAACGGGGATTCGGCCGAGGGCCGGCACGGTCGGATCCTACACCGCGACACATCTCGCGGATCAGTGATCCGCGCGCTCACAACGGCTCCGCGCGTCCAGGGACGGGTTGCTGACCTCCTTGGGCTCGGAAGCAGCGTTCGGAGACGCGCGCGGGTTTTCCCAATCAGAACGGTGATCTCCAGCCCAGATCCCTCTATTCTGGGCGTCCCCTGGCCCCGTCCGCTCGCCATGACCTCTCCCGCTCCCGGCCATATCGTTCGCGTTCGTTCGCGCCAGTACCTCGTGGAAGACGTCGTTCCGCCACCCGAGGTTCGGCACGACACGTTGGTCCGGCTCTCGTGTCTCGACGACGACGCCCAGGGCGAGCACCTGGACGTGCTGTGGGAGCGGGAGGTGGACGCCGAGGTCATCGGCGAGACCCCGTGGGAGGTCGTCGCCAAGCGCGGATTTGACGCGCCCAACCTGTTCTCGGCCTACCTGCACACGCTGCGGTGGAACTGCGTCACGTCCACCAACCCCAACCTGTTCCAGGCGCCGTACCGGGCGGGCATCGAGGTGAAGGCGTACCAGCTTGAGCCGCTCCGCAAGGCACTCCAGATGCCGCGCGTGAACTTGTTCGTGGCGGACGACGTGGGTTTGGGGAAGACCATCGAGGCCGGCCTCATCCTCCGCGAGATGCTGATGCGGCAGAAGATCCGACGGGTCGTCGTCGCCGCGCCTCCGTCGGTGGTCCTCCAGTGGCGTGACGAGATGGAGCAGCGGTTCGGGCTCACCTTCGTCGTGTTCGACCGGAACTTCGTCGCGCAGCAACGCCGCGAGCGCGGCTACAACATCAACCCCTGGACGACGCACACGCGGTTCATCATCTCGCACGCGCTGCTGCGCAACGAGGAGTACGCGACGCCTCTGCGCGACTGGCTCGACCACATCGCCGACAAGAAGCTCGTCGCACCCCAGACCTTGCTCATCCTCGACGAGGCCCACAACGCGGCGCCGGCGAGCGGGTCGAAGTACGCCACCGACTCACACCTGACCAAGGTCGTCCGGAGCCTGGCGAAGCGGTTCGAGCACCGCCTGTTCCTCTCCGCGACGCCCCACAACGGGCACAGCAACAGCTTCTCGGCCCTGCTGGAGATGCTGGACCCACAGCGTTTCGTTCGCGGCCTCCCGGTCGGCGGCAATCCGAAGCTCCTCGACGCCGTCATGGTCCGGCGACTCAAGCAGGATCTCCGGAAGGTCGAGTCCGGCTTTCCCGACCGGAAGATCGATCCCGTCGTGATCGATGGGCTCCCCGACGACGCTCCGGAGCTTCGCCTCTCCAAGCTGCTCCAGCGATATCGCGCTGCACGCTCGGAGCGACTCAAGGACGCCCCCAAGTCGAAGCGCAACGCCGGGATGCTGGTCCTGACCTCGCTCCAGAAGCGCCTGCTCTCCTCCATCGAGGCGTTCGCCCGCACGCTCAAGGTCCATCGGTCGGCAGCCGAGCGCCAAGCCGAGAAGGCCAAAGAAGCCGCCGAGTCAGCGGAGCCCTCCGGGGACGAACTCAAGCTGCTGACAAGCCCGCCTGAGGCCGACGACGACCGGGCCGAACTGTCCGACGAGGAGATCGAAGCGGAAGAAGACGCAGCGGTCGAGGCCGCCACGCAGCACGGCGCCACCGAGGGACCGTCCTCCGAAGAACTCGCCCTCCTCGAAGAGATGACCGAGATCGCCAACTCGGCCAGGTTCAAGCCCGACCCGCGCGTCCATCGGATCATCGAGTGGATCAAGGAGAACCAGTGCGGCGGCGTCAGAGGGGCGGGTCAACGGGCCAAGGAGGGCGCCGAGTGGACCGACAAGCGTCTCCTCATCTTCACCGAGTACACCGACACGAAACGCTACCTCGAACAGCAACTCAAGGGGGCCATCGACGGCACCGACCAGGCCGAGTTGCGCATCGCCTCGTTCACCGGTGGGATGGGTGGCGAGGAGAAGCGCGAGGAGATCAAGCGGGCGTTCAACACCGACCCGCGGTCGCATCCCCTTAGGATCTTGATCGCCACGGACGCGGCCCGAGAAGGCGTCAACCTCCAGAACTACT
>CAZYSW010000201.1:0-9865 GCA_964650105.1 uncultured Nannocystaceae bacterium | reverse complement strand
GCGCAGGATTGCCCGCCGGATCCCCCCCGCCTCGCCGGGCTGCGACCTGGATGTCGCGGGCGATCTTGGTGAAGGTCCGCCCTCGCTTGGCGTCCAGGGCTCCCTTTTTACGCTTGATCGTCGACCATTTGCTGTGGCCCGACATGATCGGCGTTAGTACCACACCGAACGGCCTCGCGGATCGGTCTCGAGACGGGTCCGGGCGCCCGTGCCCCGGGGGGCGTCAGGCCCGGCTTCGATCGAGCGGCTCGGAGCCCTCGATCTCCACCGTGTGCATGCCCAGCGCCTCACGCAGTCGACGCGACAACCCCGTGTGGCGCCGCCCGGTCTCGACGCGGCGGACCGCCCGTTCGATGGCCCGCGGCTCTCCGACCACCACGCACAATCGGCGGGCGCGGGTCACCGCCGTGTACAGGAGGTTGCGGCGGAGCATCACGTGGTGCTCGGACAGAAGCGACACGATGACCGCCGGAAACTCGCTCCCCTGGCTCTTGTGGATCGAAACCGCGTAGGCGAGCTGAAGGGCGGAGATCTCCCGCCCCTCGTACGCGACGGGGATGCCCTCCATGTCGACCACCAGCGACTCGGCCTCGGCGTCGACGGACGTCACCACGCCGACGTCGCCGTTGAACACGTTCTTCTGGTAGTCGTTGCGGGTTTGCATGACCCGGTCGCCGACCCGAAAACGTCGGACGACCTGCCCCCCGGCCCCGCGGTACTCCAGCTCCGGCGCGCCGGCGGTGTGGTGAGCCTGCAGCGCCCGATTGAGCGCTTCGGTGCCGGCGCGGCCCTTGTGCATCGGCGTCAGGACCTGAACGTCGATGCGCCCGTCGAGGCCATACGCCGCCGGGATGCGCTCGGTGGCCATGCGCACGACCAGCTCGTGCGCGTGATCGGGATCGCGCGCCGGCACGACGAAGAACTCGCCCTGCTCCCCACGCGCGTCCGGGCGCGGAAGCTCGCCGGCGAGAATGCGGTGCGCGTTGGTGACGATGCTGCTGCCCTCGCTCTGCCGGAACACCTCCGACAGCCGCACCATCGCCAGCGGGCCGTGAGGATCGGCCGCCACGGTCATGATGTCGTGCAGGACGTTGCCGGGCCCGACCGACGGGAGCTGATCGGCGTCGCCCACCAGCAGGATCCGATGCTCGGGCCGTAGGGCACCCAGCAGCGCCTCGGCGAGCTGGACGTCGAGCATCGAGCACTCGTCCACGACCAGAAGACCCGGCGGCAGCGGGTTGTCCGGGCCGAAGGTGAACCGACCCGACTCCGGCTGGATCTCCAGCATGCGATGGATGGTCGACGCGCGCACGCCCGTGGCCTGCTCGAGACGCTTGGCCGCGCGGCCCGTCGGTGCGGCGAGTTGGATCTCCACCCCGCGATCGCGGGCCATCTCGATGATCTGCCGCACCACCGTGGATTTGCCGGTCCCCGGTCCACCGGTCAGCACCACCACGCCGGCCTCGGCCACCGCACGCACGGCCCGGCGCTGCCCGTCGCTGAGGCCCTCCGCAAGGGGCGGGACGGGCCACGGCTCCCGCTTCGCCTTGGCGATGGTCGCCAACGCGTGGGCCACCCTTCGCTCGGCCTGCACCAGCCGCGCGGAGAAGCACAGCGGCGTCCCGTCGTTGCCGCGCTCGAGCACCAGGTCGCCCGCCAAGACGATCCGTTCCCCCCCCGCCCGCACCGCGTCGGACGGGACCGACAACGAGCTCGCGGCGCGCTCGACGAGCTGCTCGATGGGAAGGGCACAGTTCCCGTCCTGCTCGGCCTGCTCCATCACGTGCAAGAGCCCGGCCTCGATGCGCTCGGGGCTGTCGTTGGCCAGGCCCAGCGCTCGAGCGATGCGATCGGCGGTGGTGAACCCGATGCCCCGGACCTCGCGCGCGAGGCGATACGGATGCTGTCGCAGGACGTCGAGCCCCTCGGGACCGTAGCGGGCGAAGATCAGCTCGGCGAGGTAGACGGGCAGATCGAGCTCCAGGAGCTGGGCCTCGAGGTGCGCGATCGGCCCCGTCCGCGTGCGGTGATACTCCATGATCTTCTCGAGGGTGCGTCGACCGATGCCGTCCACCTCGAGCAGGCGGCGCGGTTCGGTCTCCAGCACCTCGAGGGTGTCGAGGCCGAAACGGTCCACGATGCGCGCCGCCATCACGGCCTTGATCCCGGGATAGCGGGTGAGGCGGCGTGCGATCCCCTCGAGGGTGGTCGGCACCTTCACCTGGATCTGGCCGAACGAGAACTGCCGCCCGTGCGTGGGGTGTTGCTCCCACCGTCCCACGGCGGTGAACTCCGCCCCCGTCTCGAGGTTCCCCGTGCGACCCACGGCCGTCACCAGCGCCGCGTGTCCGGACGTGAGGACGCGCAGGACCGTGTAGCGGCTGCGCTCGTCGTGGTAGACGACGCGCTCCACCGTCCCCTCCAGCGTCTCGACGGGACCCTGCGGAGATCCGAGGCTCATCGGGATGCGCCCAGCATCCTTCATCGCCCCCAGCGATGCCAGTGTCCGCCCAGGTCAGGACCCGTGGGGTCGGGCAGCATCCGCCCGAGGCCACCAGCCGTCGAGCACGGTGGCCAGCACGCCGAGCCGATCCTGCCCCCAGATCAGGAGCGATCCACCGTCGTGGCGCGCGACCTCGAAGGTGGGAACACCGCAGACGCCCCGCTCGCGCGCGAGGTCGGTCGTAGCCCGCAGCGCGTCCTTCACCGCGGAGCGCTCGGCCTCCGACAACAGCGCCGCCGCCTCGAACCCCGCCTCCTCCAACACCGGGCCCAAGGTCTCGGGGGTGTCGATCCGGCGATCTTCGGCCCAGGCAGCGCGATAGATGGCAGCGGTCGCCGCCGGCTCGACGAGGGCCACGCGCAGGGGGAGCACCGTCCGGATCGGGAAGTGCGACGGGAAGCGAAACGGGACGTTCCACGCTCGCGCCCAGTCCTCCAGGTCGCGGCCGATCCACGCCTGCTTGGCGGGGCTCATCCCAAACAGAGGCACGTCGGGCGTGCCGATCTCTCGAAACAACGCGCCGAGCAAAATGGGGACCCACTCCACCGCCACACCTCGGTGCGCGGCGACGCGCTCGATCTGCGTCGAGGCCAGGTAGCTGAACGGGCTGGAGAAGTCGTGGAAGAAGCGAAGGTGCGCCCCTTCGAAGGTGGGGGTCCCGACTGTGCGCATCGGCGCCGCGGGATCGGTGTTCGCGCCTCCGAGGGCGCGCTCCAGCATCCACAGGCGATCCTGCCCCCACCAGAGCCGATCTTCCATCACGAACGCCGGCACGCCGAAGACCCCGTGCTCGACGGCCTGCCGGGTCGTCGCGAACAGAGCCTCTCGGACCGCCGGCTCGGCGACGACGTCCGCGTCGGTGCCGTGCTGGGCGGCGATGCGACCGAGCACCGACGGATCGGCCACGTCCTCGCCGCGGACCCAGTACGCCTCGAACAGCGCGCGACTGAGGGCTGGCCGTCGCGACGGCTCGGTGGCGACCAACAGGCGCATGGCGTTCACCGTGCGGCGGGGGTGCGCCGACGGAAACACGAGCGGAACGTTCCACAGCTCCGCCCACCGCTGCAGGTCGAGATCCACCAGGCGGGCCTTGGCCGCCGACATCGACTCGCGGGGGCGCTGCGGGGCCTGACGCTCCCGGAAGATCCCGCCCAACAAGATCGGCGTCCAGTGGATGGTCGCACCATGTCGCCGTGCGAGGGCCTCGATGCGGGTCGACGCGAGGTACGCGTACGGACATACCACGTCGTAGTAGAAGATGACGTCCATGCGGCCCAGGAGGTGATCGGCCTACGGATCCGGCTCGTCCACGCCGGCGTAACCCGGCAGGCCCATGGGGCGGGGCGTGCCGTCGGCGTCGACCGGCGGATCCCCCGGTTCCCACATCGCCGCGCCCCCGAAGGGCGTGAGCGGTGGCGCCGAGAGGCGAAAGTCTCCGGTGGCCGGGGCGACGAACCAGTTGGCGTTGTACGGGTTGGTGACGAGCACACCCCCCGATACGAAGCCGTTGGTATCGATGGCGTTGTGCTCGAAGTCGAGCGAGAAGCAATCGAGGTCGACCGAGGCCAGCGCGAACCCGACGATGGCGCTGTTACGAACGCTTCCGGTCGCGTTCAGACAATGGATGCTGTCGGGGCCCACGCCGTTGTTGCCGACGATCGTGGCGTACACCGCGTCGATCTCGGCAAACTGCAGGTTCACGCCGGGGCCCTGCCCTCCCGTCCCGTTCACGCTCACGGCGGCGTTGTCGAGGCGCAGACGCCCGCCGAACTGACGAATGCCACCCTGGGCGTTGTTGTGGACGTTGGCCCGGCGCACGGTGATCTCGCACGGGCTGGTGGTGTAGATCCCGTAGCCGACGTTGTTTCGGGCCTCGCTGTCGCCCATCCACAACAGGCCGTCGGCGCAGGTGATCCCGTGGGTCGCCTGGTTGTCGGCCACCCGCACCCCGTGCAGGTAGACCGACGCCCCGCTCTCGATCGACAGCGACGGTTGGTTCGAGGACGGGTTGCCCGACACGAGCGGCGCACCCACGCCGATGATCGCCACCGTGATGTCCCCGCTCGCGATCGCATCCTCGGCGTAGGGCGACCCGTTTCCGTCCACGATGAGGACCGCGCTCTCCCCCTCCGCGATCCCGTCGAGCGCCTGCGCCAGGCTGCAGTTGGGAGAGGCCTGCGTCCCTTGACCGGGGCAAACCTGGTCGGCGTCCACCCACACCACCTCGCTGGCCTCGAAGCAGGACCCGACTTGCGGATCGCTCGGCGCGAGGTGGCACGCGGTGCCGGGGCAATCGGCGTGCTCGGAACAGGGCACGCAAGAGCCACCGTCGCCGCACACCGGGGTCGATCCGGTGCACACCGTTTCGACCGTGGCATGGCACGCCACGCACCGTCCGGCCTCCGCGTCGCAGGCGGGCAAGGCTGCATCGGCGGCACCGCAGAAGTCGTGGCCGCCCGCCTCTTCGCAGCTCACGCACGCGCCGTCCATGCAGTACGGGCGCGCGGGGTCGATCGCCTCGCAGTCCGCGTCGACCGTGCCCGCGGCTCCCGAGCACAGCGGGCCGGGACCGCTCGAGCTGGCCCCGCTGCTCGAGTCGACCACCGCCGTTTCCGAACCGGAACCCGACTCCGAGCTGGTGGACGGGTCGTTTCCGGTCTCGTTGCCCGACGTCGGCCACGTGCTGCCCTCGGCACGACACGCCGGCGGCGGTGGGGAGCTGACGCAGCCACGGTGGTCGTCGACCCCGACGCACGTGCTGCACCAGGGCCGCCCCGGATATGTGGTCTGGCAGGTCGCGTCCCCTTGGGCGTCGCTGCAGTGGGACGCGAACTGGGGCCCCGCCATGCCGTCATCGCCGCAGCCCGAGAAAGCCAGAGACAAGGAAAACCACGCGCCGATGAGGGCGGGCCCGAGGGCTCGTCGCATAGGATCCAAGAATAACACTCGACGCAGCGCACGCCGGGTGCGATCCCGACCGACGGCGATCACCCCGCGACCCCCGGACGCAAAGCCCCCACGGTCCGCGTGCAAACCGCGGCATCACCGCATGCGCCCCCGGGGGCGCGCCGAGCCATCGGCGTCGCGACGGACGACGCAGCATCGGTGGGCTGGGCCGCGCCCCCGTCCCGCCGCGCCTTCGCCTCTTGCGTCGAGACCCCGCGGGCGTCTCCGAGCAAAGCCCATCGTTGCCTCAACCGATCGTGAAGCTTCCGAGAAGCCGAGGCGCTCGCCCGAAGAATCCCCGGACTCGCGTCGTCGCTCCCCCTGCCCGCTCGACCGGGCAACTCGAAAGGAGGTCCGCGATGACGATGATTCCCCCCTCGGCCCGAGACACCTTGCCCCGCCGCCGCGTCGGATCCTGCACGGGGAGCCCGACCGAGGCGAGGCGACCGACCGGGTCCTCGTCGACCTGGACCTTGGAGGCGCTGATCGAACGCGACGCACGGGCGTCCGGGGACGGGCGCGCGCCACGGCTGGCCACGACGATCGACTTCGGTGCGAGCCACTCGGGCATCGTGGTGCTCGAGGGCGCCACCCGGGTTCCACCGCCTGCACGGCAGGAGCACCACGAGCCCGGGCGAACCATGCCGCCTGCACCGGCGCTCGGCCTACCGTACGTCGCGACGGGCATGCTCTTGGGGATCGTCGCGGGGGGGTGGTTGCTCGCGCTGCTCGAGTCTCCTTCGGACGAGTCGGCGGCGGCGCTCGCCGCGGAAGCGCCCAAGGCCGCCGCCGCCCACGAACTGTCGGTCGCCGACGTCGAGCGGACGCCGATCTCGGGACAGACCACCGCGCGACGGTCGGCGAAACGAACGATCGCCCCGCGACCTGAGCCCGTCGACGCACCGGTGATCCTGCCCGACGATGCGCTCGAGCCCGTCGAGGCCTCGTCACCCGAAAAGGTCGCGGCGACCCCCAAGGCCGAGCCCGCCGCGAAGAAGGCCAAGACCTCGACCAAGCCACGGACCTCCACCCCGCCGACGCCCCGACCCGCAGCCGCGGACGCGCCCTCCAAGCCCATCGCCGGCGACCTGAGCGCCGCGTGCATCCTCGACCCGGCCGCGTGCGACGTGCCGCCGGCGACCTCGCCCCGTCCCGAGACGCCGCGCGTGGTGGCCGAGGATCTCCCCGACAAGCCTTCGACGGCGCAGATTCGGACGGCGCTCGACGCCGTGCGGCTGCAAGCCAAGGCCTGTGCCGATCGTCATGGCGGGCTCGGGGAGTCGGTGCGCGTGAAGCTGTCGATCGCGGGCGCCACCGGAACGGTCACCGAGGCGACCGCCCTCGCCCCGCAGGCCGGCTCGGCGCTCGGACGGTGCGTCGCCGATGCCTTGTCCAAGGCGAAGTTTCCCCGGTTCGAGGCCACCAGCGTCGGCGTCGTGTACCCGGTCCGCCTGTGAGCGCGTCGCCGCGTGCGGATCGCCCCGGCGTCACCACGGATGCCACAGCCAGCCGAAGGACGGACCGGCGTCGACATACGTGTGCGGATGCCAGAAGTCGCGCGGATCGTCGGACAACGTCAGGCGCCGTCCTTCGCGGCCTTCGGTGACCGTGAAGGTGGTGGTGTAGCGCTCGCCCGAAACCGGAAACCGCAGCTCGAGGCGATCGCCTCGGATCCGGTACACGAAGCTCTCGGTGCTCCAGTCGTCGAAATCGCCCCGGTGGAACCACCCCGTGCCCCGGCCGTCGATCCCCGCGGGCCTGAACTGATACAGGCCGAATCCACTACCGCCCGTGGCGTACGGCGTGTGGTCGATCCACATGTGACCCGCAGGGGGTGGACCGGCCGACGTCTCGTCGGTCGGCCCGATGCTCCCGTGCTCTTCGATGGGCCCGGGTCGCTCCCGGAAGTAGCGCGTCGTCGCTTCGCCCGGTTCTCGGGGATCCCCCGAGAGCACCAGCCAGTCGCGGGGCGGAGCCGGCCCCTCTCCGTCGGTGTCGATGCCGGACTCCAGCCGGAAGCGAACGTCGTGCTCCGACCCGGTCTTGCGAAAGCGAATCACGAGCTCGTCGCCGACGACGTCGTAGTCGAAGCTGTGCGTCATCGTGTGACCGATGCGGCCGTACCGATACAGCCCCTTGCCGTCGCCGTGAAAGTAGTAGAACCGAACCGGATCCCCCTCTTCACCGTGCTCGTAGCGCCACCACACCCCGGCGAGGACACGCACCGCCTCCGGAGGCTCGGGGCGCTCGGTGACGATCGGACCGGGCGTCGGGGCCTGGAGTTGCAACACGGCCAGCGGCACCGCGAGCACGAGCAACCCGAACAAGCCCGTCGCGAGCCACAGCGCGCCGTGACCTCGACTGGAGCGCGTCATGCTTGCAGGGTACCACCGCGCCACCACGGGCCAGAGCGCGACCCCACCGTCGACGGGGCCAGCCCTGCAAGCCGCCCCGGCATGGTCACCAGCCCCATCGGGCCCCATCGGGTGACCGGCGGCCGCGGCGAACGCCGACCATGCGTCGGCACGGCGCATTCGGGCGAGCTTGACGTCGCGAAAAGGCGAGCCCGGCGCGCGTGGCCGAGCGACGCGGGCCAGGCGCGAGGCCGCCGGGCCCGAAAGACCGGGCTGCCGGACGGTGCGGTCGGTCCCGGAAAGGCCCGATCGCTTGCGGTTGGACCCGCCCCCGAACGAACATGCACCTCGTGATGCGCACGCCGCCAGAGAGGATCCTTCTGGCCTCGCGTTCACCCCGCCGACTCGCGCTGTTGCGCGCCGCCGGGTTCGACGTGCTGGTGTACCCCGCCGATTGCGACGAGGTCGAGCAACCGGGGGAATTGCCCGTCGAGCATGCGCGCCGGCTCGCCGAGACCAAGCTCGAGGTGGCTCGGCGAACGGTGCTGGGCCCCGCGACGGGCTGGTGGCTGGGGGCCGACACCGTCGTCTGGCTTCCCGGCGGGGAAACGCTCGGCAAGCCCCGCGATCGGGACGAGGCGAGAGCCATGCTGCAGCGGCTGACCGCCGGCGAGCCGCACGACATCACGACCGGTTGGGCCATCGCGCGCGACGACGATCCTCCGGAGGTCCACCACGAAACGACCCGCGTGTGGATGCGCAGCCTCGAGGCCGAGACGCTCGAGGCTTACCTCGACGCCGAGAGCTGGGTCGACAAGGCGGGTGGCTACGGGATCCAGGACGAGGCGGCGTCGTGGGTCACGCGGATCGAAGGCTCGTACACCAACGTGGTCGGACTCCCCGTCGCGCAGGTGATCGAGCGACTGATCGCCCTGTCGGGCACCGAGGGAGACGAACGCTCGTGAGCATCGCCGCGCGGCTGGCCGCCGTCCGGGCCAGGGTGCAGGCCGCCGTCTCGCGAAGGGGGCCCGGCGCCGACGTCACGTTGGTGGGCGTCTCCAAGTTCCAGCCGATCGAGGCCGTCCGAGCCGCCTACGCCGCCGGGCTGCGCGACTTCGGGGAGAACTACGCCCAGGAGCTGCGAGACAAGCGACGCGCCCTCGGGGACCTGCCGATCGCGTGGCACTTCATCGGTCGGCTGCAGACCAACAAGGTCAAGTACGTCCTGGGGGCCACGCTGATCCACACCGTCGATCGGGCCGAGCTCCTCGAGGCGCTCGACGAGCGGGCAGCGCGGCTGGGTCTGGTCCAGGACACGCTCGTGCAGGTCAACCTCGCGCGCGAGCCCCAGAAGTCGGGCGCGTTGCCCGAGGACGTGCCGGACCTGCTCGATCGCTTCGCGGGCCTCGAGCACGTCCGATGCCGCGGCCTGATGCTCATCCCCCCCGCGCTTGCGCCCGAGGCCACGGGTCCTCACTTCGCCGCGCTACGCCGCTTGCGCGACGAGCTCGCCGCGCGCGAGCGCGAGAACGTCGAGCTTCGGGAGCTCTCGATGGGGATGAGCGAGGATTTCGAGGTCGCGATCGAGGAGGGGGCCACGATCGTCCGCGTCGGTTCGGCCATCTTCGGCCCCCGTCCCAGCGTCCCCGCGCGCGAGCAGCCGTGACGAAAGGCGCATCTCGAGCGGGTGGGCGCTCGGGGCGTGGGGGTCGGTTGAGCGGATCGGGGGCGGGTGGTAGGACCGTCGATGCGTGTCTCGTGGAGCGCCCCTGTTGCGGCGGCTTCGGAACCCTTCGGGGGCCGAGATCGTGCTGCGCTGGGATCGCGACACGCGGGTGACCGCGCGGCGCGGAGACTCGGTCACCACGGCGCTGCTGGGGGCCGGGATCGTCGCGACCAGCCGCAGCCTGAAGTTTCGGCGTCCGCGGGGACCCTACTGCCTGCGGGGCGACTGCGGTACGTGCCTGGTCCGCATCGACGGGTTGCCCAACCTGCGGGCGTGCATGGTGCCGGTGGCCGAAGGCATGGAGGTGAGCACGATGGCGGACGACGCCGTCGAGGC
>CAZYSW010000200.1:0-9866 GCA_964650105.1 uncultured Nannocystaceae bacterium | reverse complement strand
ACCGAGGCCGAGATGCTCAAGACCAAGAACTTCGGCCGGAAGTCCCTCAAGGAGATCAAGGAGATCCTGGCGCAGATGGGGCTTTCGCTGGGGATGAAGATCCCCAACTGGCAGGGACCGCCGCCTGCCCGCGAGGAGGGCTGAGCCCATGCGTCACCGGAAATCAGGCCGAAAGCTCGGCCGCAACGCGTCCCATCGCCGGGCGATGTGGCGCAACATGGTCACTTCGCTCATCGAGCACGAGCGCATCACCACCACCGAGGCCAAGGCCAAGGAGCTGCGCGTGTTCGCCGAGAAGACGATCAGCAAGGCCGTCCGCGTCCTCGACCTGGCCAACAAGCCCAAGGAAGAGCGCACCAAGGAGGAGCAGGCCCGGCTGATCCACGCCATGCGCATGGCGGGCCGGATGATTCGCAGCCGCGAAGTCATCCACAAGCTCTTCACGGACCTGGCCCCCAAGCTGGGCCAGCGCCCCGGCGGCTACACCCGCATCGTCAAGAAGGCTCCGCGCCCCGGCGACGGTGCCCCCATGGCGATCATCGAGCTCTGCCTCCCCGGCGAAACTTCCGTCGCCGCCTGACCCCGGGGTCCGGTCCCAGCTCTGGATGGGGCTCCGGTTTCCGGTTCCGGGTTCCCGTTCCGGTTTCCGGTTCCGGCTCTGCGGCCGGTTCCGGCTCTTCCGATTGTCCACTTTCTTGGTCGTCGTCGGCGCGGCCTCTTAGGGTGGCGGCGGCATGGCACTCGTTGCGGCCGGGCCCCTTGCGCTGGTGCAGCTCGGGATCGTGTTGCTGGTCTGCATCGGCGCGCTGGCGCTGGTGCGACGCAAGGTTCGGCCACCCGCCGGAGTGCCGCTGCGCTCGACGCAGCTCACCCACCATCACGCCGTGCACGTCATCGACGTCGGCGGACGCCTGCTCCTGGTCGGCACCGGGCCCGCCGGAGCCCCGCGGCTGCTCACCGAGCTCGACCGCGCATCGAAGACCGAGCTCCTCGGGTCGGGAGGTTGAGCGGTGGAGGACCTCGGCCGCGCCGTGCCGGACGTCCCGTGGTGGGTCCTGTTTGCCCTGGTGCCGCTGGTCCTCGGCCTGGCCACCGCCTTCACCAAGTCCACGGTCGTGCTCGGCGCGCTGCGGGTGGGGCTGTCGGCCGAGACCCTGCTCCCGGCGCCCGCCGTGTTCGCGGTCGCACTCTTGGTGACCGCCATCGTCATGGCCCCGGTGGCCATGGACACCGTCGCGGTGCTC
This sequence comes from uncultured Nannocystaceae bacterium, assembly GCA_964650105.1. GTDB lineage: Bacteria > Myxococcota_A > Polyangia > Nannocystales > Nannocystaceae > CAZYSW01. Next base: position 8,622 of record CAZYSW010000200.1, on the reverse strand, counting down.
GACGCCAGCGGAGGTCTCGACGGGACGCTCGGCGAGGGCATCGGCGGCCTGGCCCCCGTCTTCGATCCCCTCCGGAGCTTCTTGCAGCGACACGCGTCCGCCGACGAGGTGGCGTTCTTCGCCGACCTCCAGGGCCGTGAGGCCGGCGATCCGTTGGTCCTGGTCGCCGCGTTCCTGGTCACCGAGCTCACCGAGGCGCTCGCGATGGCGGTGGTCATCATCGTCCCGCTGTTGCTCGTCGATCTCCTGGTGGCCCAAGTGTTGGTGCTCATGGGTCTGGTCAATCAGCCCCCGGCCACCGTCACGCTCCCGCTCAAGGTCCTGCTCTTCTTGGCGGTCGGCGGCTGGGACGTGATCGTCGGCGGGCTGGTGGAGGGCTACGCATGATCGAGCTGTTGGACCTGGCGCGCGACGGGCTGGCCCTGGCCGTGCTCCTCGCGCTTCCCATCGCCGGCGCCGCGTTGTTCGGCGCACTCGTGGCCGGTACGCTGGCCGCCGTCACGGGTCTGCAGGATCAGACCATCGCGCTCGTGGCCCGCAGCGCCTCGATCGTCGCCGTCATCGTGCTCGCGCTCGGGGCCTTCACGCTCGAGGTGCGCGACTTCACGGCGGACGCCTGGGCACGGTTGGCGACGCTGGGCAAGAGCCCATGACCGATCTCCCGCTGCTCTGGATCGTCGCCGCCGCGCGCGTGTTCGCGGCGATCGGCGTGCACGTGCTTTGGCGGGCGACGCTCGGCGCCTGGTGGTGGGTCGTGGCGGCCGGCCTGGCCCTCGCCATGGCGCCCACCCTCGTCGGCGCCGTGCCGTCGACGCTCGAGCACGGGCTCGCGGTGTCGGTGGTGCTCGAGCTGGTGTTGGGCGCCGTCCTGGGGCTCGTCGCCAGCCTTCCCGGATACGCCGTCCTCGGGGCGGCCATGGCCTCCGCCGCCGTCTTGCGCACGGCTCCGCGTCCGCTCCTGGCGCTGTACGCCTGCCTCGTCCTCGCCATCGCCATGCATCTCGATCTCCACCAGCCCGTGCTCCTCGCCCTGCGAGGCAGCTTCGATCTGTTCCCCGCCGCGGACGTCGATGGTTGGGCGACGCTGGCGATGACGCGTGGCGTCGACGTGCTCGTGAGGGTCGGACACACCTCGCTGGTGCTGGCCCTCGCGCTGGCGACCCCCGTCCTGCTCACGAGCGTCGTCGTCGACCTCGCGACGGGGCTCGTCGCCCAGGCGCCCGCACCGATCCCCCAACTCGCCCCCGTCCTGCGCGCTGCCGCCCGAGGCGCGGCGGCCCTCGTCGCCCTCGGGGCCTCGTGGGCCGCCTACGCCCCCGCCTGGGCCCGCGCCTTCACGCTCGCACCGTGACGCCCCGGAGCCGGACCCGAAGCGGGAGCCGGAGGTGGGAACCCGGAGCGCGGAGCCGGGAACCCGGAGCCGGGGATCGGACCCGGAGCGAGAGCGGGAGCGGGAGCGGGAACCCGGAGCGGGAGCTGGAGCCGGGAGCCGCACGGAGTGGGAGCGGGAGCCGGAGCCGGCGACAGGAACCCCAGCCGACGTCGGCATCCGACGACGCGTTCGCCTCCCCGCCGCCCCTCACTGCGCACGAGCGTCTCGTGCCGGGCGATCGCGGCGCGCAGTGAGGGGCGGGGCTCAGTTCAGGGTCTCGTGCCTCATGTCGAGCGCGGACGCTTCGTCCGTGAACGGCGAGAGGTCGTCGTTCCAGGCCTCGTCGCGATCGGAGGGCTCGATGTCATCGTCGAGTTGCGTCGCCAGCCAGGTGAGCCGCCGCCGCAGGGTTTCGCCGGTCATCCAAACGCCCCCGTTCATGCCGCGCTCTTCGATGAGCTGTTTGGCCCGCGCCCGGAAGGCCGCGTACTGGTCCAGGGTGATGGTGCCGTTTCCGTCGAGGCCAAGCTCCCGCAACGCGACGCAGTAGGGGCAGTCGTCGTGCGTCCCATGCTCCTGGCCGTCGTATCCGAGCCTCATCATTCGGATCTTGCGGTCCTCGGTGACCTTGGAACGCCTGCCGGACCGTTCGCGCCGTCGACGGTTTTGGCGAGCCTTGCCTTTTTTGGGTTTCTTCATGGGCGAGCTCCTCGTCTGGATTCATCGGCCACGACCCTCGATCCGTTGCACACGATTTCGCGTGCCCTGGCGATCCTCCGCCGTTCGCCCGGCCCACCGAAGAATCGGGTCCTTTGCCCGCCCGACAAGCTCCGCCGGCCGGGCGAGGGGGCTCCCCGATGGCGTGAGCGGCGCGAGGCGGAGCCCGCCACCCCGCCTGCGGACGCTGTTACCCTCGGGTCGTGTCGCGACCCCTTGCGACGCTGGGGATCGTCTCGCTCGTGGCGACCTCGACCGCCTGCGCGGATCCGGATGCTCCCCCGCGCGAGCGCCTGCGCCAACCGACGGGCATCGCGGTGAGCCCGGACGGCTCGACCCTGTTCGTGGCCAACGGGAACCTCGACTTCGGGGTCACCGCGGGCACCCTGCAGGTCCTCGACCTGGTCGCCGTGCACCAGGTGATCGCCGAGCCCGCGAGCACCGGGCAGGCCGGCGCGCGGTGCTGGGTCTCCGACGCCGAGCCGCCCATCGAGTGCGACGCGTCCGCCTTCATCGATCCGGCCAAGACGGTGATCCTCGGCAGCGGCCTGGCCAACATCGCGATCGATCGTCCGGGAGGTGCCGACGGACCGCTGCGCCTTTTGGTCGCGCAACGCAATCCCCCGGCCATCGTGTGGCTCGACGCGATGCCCGACGGCGGCGGCCTGCGCCTGGACTGCGGACAGACCGAGAAGGGGTCGTGCAGCGAGGCCCATTTCGTCACCGAGAACCCCGACAACCCCAACGAGGATCTCCCCGCCGATCCGGCTCGCGTCGTCGTCGACGACCTCGGCGACCGATGGGCCTACGTGCCGCACTTCGGCGGCAAGGGCGAGCTTTCGCTCCTCACCCTCGACGGCCGGGTGGGCCCGGAGCTGACCAGCCTCCTCCCCGAGTTCTACACCCCGTCGCCGTTCGACGATCTCTCCCTGGCCGGCGGATTCTCCGTCGCCCGCCGGGCGTGCGATCCCGCCCTGCCCATCGAGCGCAGCAGGGACTGCACCCGCCCCTACCTGTACACGACCCAGCGCTACTGGCCTGGCCTCCGGACCTTCACCGTGGCCCCCGGGCTCGAACTCATGCTCGCGGGCGACACCCTCGATATCGCCCCGCTGGGGTCGGACACGGTGGAGTCGCGGCCCTTCATGGGGGACCTGGCGTTCGAGAATCCGTCGACCGGCGAATCGCTGCTCGTGGTCCAGACGACGCCGAGCGGGCTCGGCCGCATCGACACCAGCCTCGACGAGCACGGCAACCCCAAGAACGAGCTGCGGGCCGCCGTCGCGTTGTGCAACAACCCCAACCAGCTCGAGGTCTTTCGGGCGCCGAACGAGGAGAGCCTCGCGCTCGTGACCTGCTTCGGCGACGGCAAGCTGGCCGTCGTCGCCCTGGGATCCTTCACCCTTTTGCGCACCATCCAGCTCGGCGCAGGAGCCAACGAGCTCGCCCTCGATCCCTTGCGCCGCGTCGTGTACGTCGCCAACGTCCGCGACGACAGCATTTCGGTCGTCGGCCTCGACCGCACGCGCCCCGACTTCCTCACCGAGATCGCGCGCCTGGTCTCGCGCTGAAACGGGTCAGAAGCCCAGGCCGAGCTTGAACGCCACGCGATCGAAGCGCACGGCCTGTCCGGGACGGCGCAGCACGGGGCGGATCCACCCCACCGCGGCGTGGATGAACACCCGCTCGCCGAGCGACCACTGAAATCCCCCATCGACGCCCAGGGTGTAGACCATGATGAGGTCGTTGCGGTCGAAGATCTCCATGCGGGCACCGCCGATTCCGCCCTGGAACTCCGCGAACGGGGTGACGAAGTGCGGATACTGAACGCCGAGACCCGCCTTTTGGACCAGCATCAGGTCGGCACGATCCCCGTTGCGCGCCGCCTCTCCGCCCTCGATGCCCAGCTCGGTCAGCAGACTCAGGCGGACATATCGACGCAGCGGAGACACCTCGAGCGAGGCGAAATGCCAGCTCTGACGCCGCTGCAGCGCGTCCCGGATCTGGAAGGTCCGATAGCCGAGCACGAACGCGGCGGTCTGCCGGGGACGCCGAGCGCGGGGTTTGGCCTCCGCGTGCAGGACCGCCGCGTCGCTCGCCGACGTGGTGGCCTCGGTGCGCGGCCGCTCCGTAGGAGCGGGGGCGGACACCTTCCGGGGCAAAACATGCACCCGCGACGGTGGAGCGGGGCTCGACGTCACCGTCGGAGCTTCGTCGGTCGCCGGTTCGGTCCCGGCCGACGCCGATCCTTCGGCGGTGGCGTCCTTCGAGCGTTCGGTGCTCGGCGGGGGCGGGGGTGGCGGAGGAGGCGGCGGTGGTGGGCTGGGGACCGAAGGCGCGACGCGTCGAGACGGGCGCTGCAGCGGCGGCGGGCTCGAGGGGCGGTCGCCGGTCGAGGGCGTCGACACGCGCGGAGCCGTCGGGGACTCGGGCGCGGCTTCGGGCTCGGCCGGGGTCGGCACGTTCCGATATGGGTCGGGAGGAAGCACCGGAGGACCGCACAAGAGGGCCGCGAAAAAGAAGGTATGCACGTTCACAGCCCTCCCACGACGCCCGTCGCGTCGGTCTCGATGGTCTGCACCATCGCCTCGATGTCGGGTCCATCCAGCTCGAACAGCGAGACGAACACGGCACGCACCGTCTCCTTCGAGCTCGGAAAGTAGTAGGCGCGCACGAAGAAGCCCGGCTGCGCAACGAGCTCGTACGCCACCGCCTCCCCGCCGTCGTGCGTGACGTGGGCCTGGAGCTCTCGGTTCAGCTCCGTGCGTCCGGTGTCGAGCAGGCGGTGCAGCTCGGCGAGCGCCACCTGACGAGGCGCGCGGAGGTTCACGCCCTGCAGCGCCACGTCGTCGTCGACGTCCTGCACCTCGGGGTCTTCGTCGATCTCGCCTTCGTGGCCTTCGCCCGGATCGAGCAGCTCCTCCAACTCGACATCCGTCCCGGCGAGCACGTCGACGATGTCGCGGTCGGCCTCGACGTGCTCCATGCGAAAGATGTGCGATGGGGGCGAACCGTCCAGCGACGCGCCGAAGACCTCCGCCCGAATGCGAAGCTCGAGGTGCCGTGCACCGACGTCGACCTCCTCCCAGGGAGGTGCGATCCACTCGACGCAGAACGTTCCCCCCGACGACACGAAGGTCCTTCGGGAAAGGAGGCCTGCCTCGTCGCCATCGACGCCTTCGCAGGCACTCAGGGACGACAACGACAGCCACAAGGCCAGTGGGAGGCGCCGGGTCATCGGCGGTGGTCATCGACCGGGTGCGCCGAATCTGAAGGGTGGTTCCGTCTCGGGCCGCCGTCGGCCGCCGATCGTCCGGACCTGGGCCGTGTTTGGCGACAAGGAGCCCCCTGTGGCACCCTGGGAAGCGTCGTGCGCCCCGACCGCAGGCTCCTGTTCGCAATCGCGCTCCTCACCGTCGGCTCAGGATGCGGGAGCGATCCCGAGAAGCCCCCGCCACCGCCCGGGCAGACCGCCGGCGTGTCGGCGGGCGGCGGTGGCCAGGGACCGACCGACGACAGCGGGGGCTCCACGACCGGTGTCGCGTCCCTCGGTGACATGCCGACCGAGGGCGAGCCATCGTGCTCCCCCTTCGACGACCCGGTGCAGGCCTGCGGCCTCGGCAGGGAGTGCAGTTTCGTCGACGAGCGCTGCCACGACGCACCGGGGACCGGCACCGTCGGTCAACCCTGCACGGTCACCGACCCCGACCTCCTCCTCGACGATTGCGCACCCGCGCTGGTGTGCGCGTTCGCGAGCTCGGGGCAGGGTCGCTGCCTCGAGCCTTGCACGAACGCGAGCGACTGCGCGGTCGGGCTCGCCTGCGTCGTGGCGCCGCACGAAGCCGTCCCGGGGCTGTGCGTGGCACCGTGCGACCCCTTGCTGCAAGACTGCCTCGGTGCCCGCGGCGAGGCCTGCTATCCGCTGGCACTCGTCGGCGGCCAGACCGCCGGCGCCTGCCTTCCGGTGGGCACCGCCGATCTCGACGAGGCGTGCGAGCTCCCCAACGACTGCCGGGCCTCGATGACCTGCACGGACGCGCCGCTGCACACCAGCGGCTGCAACGGGTCGGCGAGCTGCTGCACGCTCCTTTGCGACATCGACAACCCCGAGTGTCTCGGCGTCGACGCCGTCTGCTACGCCCTGGACAACCCGACCCAGCCGAGCGCCGGCTTCTGCGGCGCCCCGTAACGCCTGCGTTCACCCCACCGGGCCTGAGGCCCCACGCGTCGGACGCACGGTCCTTTGCGACGCCGATCGCCGCGCTGCGGTCGGCTCGGGTGCGCGTCGCGAGGATTCCGGCGCCTTCCGAGGTCGGCCCGCTGGTGCGGCCCGACGAAGGGCATCGGCTTGCTCGACGGATCGCGTCACAGACCGACGACGCGTCGCGCCTCGACGGCGTGGGGGAGGGCGCCGTGCCCGAGCTGTCCGACCGAGTCGTCACCCCAGCAGGTGATGGTGCCCCCCCGCTGGAGCGCGCAGGTGTGATCGTCTCCGGACGCGATCGCGATCGCGTCGCGAATGCCGGGCACGATCACGGGCACGCGATGAAGCTCCCCTGAGGGGCGGCCGAGCTGCCCGTGGCGATTGTCCCCCCAGCACTGAACGCTGCCGTCGGACAGCGCGACGCAGGTGTGCAGGCTGCCGACGCTCAGATCGGCGGCGCTCGAGATGCCCTTGACCGGCACGCGCGTGCTCCAGTTGGACTCCACGCCCGCGCCGAGCTGCCCGCGATCGTTGCGACCCCAGCACAACACCTGTCCCGTGCGTCGCCGGGCACACCCGTGACCGAGCCCCGTGCCGATCTCGACCGCGTCGTCGATCCGCACCACGCCGACGGGCTTGGCCAACGGGGTGTTCAGCTCTCGGGCGCCTGCTCCGTTGCCGAGCTGTCCGTACAGGTTTTGACCCCAACACGACACGCGTCCGCTCTGCCGCAGCGCGCACGAGTGCTCGCCTCCGGCCGCCACGGCGATCACGTCGCTCAGACCCGCGACTGCGACCGGTGTCGGGCTGCGCGTCTTGCCGACGGTGCCGAGCTGACTGAAGGCGTTGTCGCCCCAACAAAGGACGCTGCCGTTCCCACGCGCCGCACAGGTGTGTGCGGCCCCGGCCGCGATCGCTCGAGCATCGCCGATCGACGGCACGAGGAATCCCGCCGGCCGCCGATCCCCCTTCGGATCGCCGAGCTGACCCGCCTCGCCATCGCCCCAGCAGACGACCTTGCCGTCGCGCTGCACCGCGCACGCGTGCGCACGTCCGGCCGACAAAGCGATGGCCCGGTCGACGCCCGCCACCTCCACCGGGGTGTTGCGATCGCGACGTGCACCGTCGCCGAGCTGCCCCAGGCCCCCGGCGCCCCAGCACCGAACCCGACCATCGCGGCGTCGGGCGCACGAGAATCGCTGCCCCGCGACCACGTCGATGGCATCGGTGATGCCGTGGACCGGAAGCTTCACGTCCCCCGACGGGGGACCGGGCACCCCACGGCCGAGCACTCCGCCCTCGTTGCGACCCCAGCACAGCACCTGCCCGTCCTTGCGCACCGCACAGGCGTGGTCGCGTCCGACCCCCAGATCGACGACCTCGGAGAGCCCGCGGACCGTAGCGAGGCCCGTGACCCCGCCCTCGCCGTCGCCCAGGCGCCCCTGCTCGTGTGCACCCCAGCACCGCACGGTGCCGTCGCCCAGGCGCGCGCACGTGTGCGCCGCCCCGGCGGAGATTTCTTCCACCGCGCCCAGCCCCACCTTGCGGGGCGTGGTCACGGGCTCACCGCGAGTGCCGTTCACCTGGCCCGCACCGTTGGCTCCCCAGCAGTGCACCGTCTTGTCGGCCCGACGCACGCAGGTGTGATCGCGTCCCGCGACGATCTGGTCCGCGCCTTCGGTGCCGGGAACCCGTCGCGGCTGCGGGCCTCCGGTGCGACTTCCGTCCCCGAGCTGCCCCTCGTTGCCGCGCCCCCAGCAAAGCGCGTCGCCGCGCGACCTCAGCACGCAGGTGTGCTCGCCGCCCGCCGTCACGGCCACCACCTCCTGCAGACCGGCGACCGACACCGGCGCCACCCAGACCGCGCGCGCGTCGTTGCCCTGCTGTCGGTGCCGGTTGTCACCCCAGCACACCAGCGTGCCGGCGCGTCGCAGCACGCACACGTGATTGCTTCCGCTCGCGATGGCGTGTGCATCGGTGAGACCACGGACCGGCACCGGACGGGGCACCGCCGAGGACGACGGCCCGCCGCGTCCGTCCCCGAGCTGCCCCTCGGCGTTGCGGCCCCAACACACGACCTCCCCCGTGCGTCGAAGCGCGCAACTGTGCGACTCGCCGAGCGCGAGCCGATCGGCGTCCTCCAGCCCTCGTACGATCACCGGCTCGCTCGCGTCGTCGAATCGTCCGTTGCCGAGCTGGCCCGATCCGCCGGCCCCCCAGCACAGCACCTGCCCCGATCGACGGCGAGCGCACGTGTGTGCACCACCGCTTTCGACTTCGACGATCGGATCGCCGGTCGGCGCTTCGACGCGGCCGTGCCGCTCGAGGG
>CAZYSW010000199.1:0-9895 GCA_964650105.1 uncultured Nannocystaceae bacterium | reverse complement strand
TAGGCCTTGGCCGCCCAGGCCCCGCAATACTCCAGGGCCAACCACACGGACGTCTGTGCGGCGGCGGTGGCGACCATCGACTCCCCGCCCGACACCGACAGCGCGCGGCAGAAGTCCACTGCCCGCTTGGTGGTCACGGCACCCATATAGCACGTGCACCGGCCCCCGGCCCCCCTGCCGGGCCTCGCCGGGGCCGGGAATGTCGGTGGTCCACGCGCGCGTCACCGCGATATAACCGGCTCATGTGCGGCATCGTCGGATACACCGGCGCGCGAATGGTCGCTCCGATCCTGCTCGAGGGATTGCGGCGGCTCGAGTACCGTGGCTACGACTCCGCGGGCGTGGCGGTGCTGGCTCCCGACCACGGGACCCGACTGGCTCGCGCAGAAGGAAAGCTCGTGCGCCTGCGCGAGCGCGTCGAAAAGGAGCCGCTCGTCGGGACCTGCGGGATCGGGCACACGCGATGGGCCACGCACGGCCGCCCTTCGGAGACCAACGCCCACCCGCACAAGAAGGGCAAGGTGTCGGTGGTGCACAACGGCATCATCGAGAACCACCTCGCCCTCCGGGCCCGCCTCGAGCAGGACGGCTGCCGGTTCGAGAGCGAGACCGACAGCGAGATCTTCGCGCACCTCATCGACCGGGAGCTCGCGCGCGACGGGGCGGACCTGCGCTCGGCGGTGGCACGCGCCCTTGCCGGGGTCGAGGGCACCTGGGCGATCTGCGTCCTGCACGAGGACCATCCGCAGGAGATCGCGGTCGCCCGTCACAACGCACCGCTCATGCTGGGGCTGGGAGGGCCGCCGCACGGCAGCACCGAAGCGCCGGAGATGTTCGTGGCCTCCGACGCGGTCGCGATCCTCGATCACACCCGTTGGGTGGTCGATCTCGAAGACGGCGACACCGCGATCTTGCGACCCGACGGCTTCGCGATCTTCGACGCGTCCAACAAGCCGGTGGAGCGGCCCGTCCGACACATCGACTGGAGCCCGGTGGCCGCCGAAAAGCAGGGCTTCAAGCACTTCATGCTCAAGGAGATCCACGAGCAGCCGCGAGTGATCAGCGACGCCCTCAGCGGACGCCTCTCCCTCGAGCAGGCCGACGTCAACCTCGACGGCGTGGAGCTCGACGTCGGATCGATCCGCCGCATCGTCATGCTGGCGTGCGGGACGTCCTGGCACGCGGCGCTGTGCGGCAAGCACCTCGTCGAACGCCTGGCCCGGGTGCCCGTCGAGGTCGATCTGGCCAGCGAGTTCCGCTACCGCCAGCCGATCGTCGACGAGGACGATCTCGCGATCGCCATCTCCCAGTCGGGCGAAACGGCCGACACCCTCGCCGCCCTCAAGGAGGCCAAACGGCTGGGCGCGCGCACCCTGAGCATTTGCAACGTCGTCGGCTCGACCATCGCTCGCGCCAGCGATCAGGTCCTCTACACCCACGCCGGGCCCGAGGTCAGCGTCGCCTCCACCAAGGCCTTCACCAGTCAGCTCACGGTGTTGAGCCTTCTGGCCCTTCACCTCGCCAAGCGCAGGGGCAAGCTTCCCGACGACCAGATCCGCCGCATGCTCGAGAGCCTGTCGGGCATCCCCGAGGCCGTCCTCGGCATGCTCGGCCAGCTCGCGGCCATGCGCACCATCGCCCGCCGCTACGTGAACGCGCGCGACTTCCTGTTTCTGGGCCGCGGTCTGGGATTTCCCGTCGCGCTGGAGGGTGCGCTCAAGCTCAAGGAGATCTCGTACATCCACGCCGAGGGCTACGCCAGCGGCGAGATGAAGCACGGTCCCATCGCGCTGGTGGATCACGACGTCCCGGTCGTGGTGATCGCCCTGCGCGGCCCCGGTTACGACAAGGTCGTGTCCAACCTCGAAGAGGTTCGCGCGCGTGGGGGCAAGATCATCGCGTTGGCCACCGTGGGCGACACCTCCATCGCCGACATCGCCGACGACGTCGTCCTGGTGCCCGACGTCCACGAGCTCTTGCAACCGATCGTCGCCAGCATCCCGCTGCAGCTTTTCGCCTACCACGTCGCCGACCTCAAGGGCACCGACGTCGACCAGCCCCGCAACCTCGCCAAGTCCGTCACCGTCGAGTGACGACGTCGGTCGCCGGCGTGGCACGACGGGCGTGGTCGTTGCCTCCGAGTGCCGGCTCACGGGTCGGCGAGCCCGATCCGTGTGTCGTCGCGCGGCCCCTGGCGTTGCTTCACGGCGTCCAACGCGGCGCGCACCGACGCGAGCTCGGGGTGCTCGTGACCCTCGACCGTCTCGAAGAGCTCGAGGCTCCTCGCGTACGCCTCGGCAGCCCGCTCCAGCTCGTCGCGCTTCGCGTACGCGTCGCCGAGGTGCGCGTGGGCGAGCGCCAGGCCGGGTGAGAACGGTCCCCCCGACCGCTCCAGGAGCGCGATGGCCTCGCTCGACAGCGCGACCGCCTCGTCGAAGCGGCCCTGCTTCGAGCGCACGGTCGCCAGACCGAGGGTGGCCTCCGCGTACGCCAGCCCTTCGGTGTCGCCCGCCGCTTCCAGCACCTCGCGGGCACGCGCGTACGCCCGCTCCGCACCCGCGTCGTCGTCGTGGTCCATGCGGATGCCCCCCACCACCACCATGGTCGCGGCGACGTGCCGCGGCACGCCGGCCCGCGCCAGCACGTCCTCCAACTCGTCGAGCTGCGACTCGGCGTATCGCCCCAGCCGAGCCTGCGTGTCGAGCCATGCGGGTGCGATCTCGCCGGCGACGTCGAAGCGCTGCGCCATCCGGGCGCGATGAAGCGCCTCGCGCAACAGCGTGTGGGCGTCCTCCCACCGTTGCAGGTCACGCTCGAAGGCCGCCGCCACGCGCAGGGCCTCGGCCACGAGCGCATCGTCCCCGACCGCCCGAGCGCGCGCGAGCACGACCTGGGCATCGGCCGCTCCCTGTCGGCTCCGACCCGACCCCACCGTGAGCTCCAGCGCGCGCAGATCGGCGTCGATGGCCTCCGCCTCGGGCGAGCGCGCCGTTGCGTCGAGCCCCTCGATCGCGTCGCACGACGCGTGCCGGTCCAGCTCGCGCGCGGTCACGACGGCCCGCGAGAACGCATCGCGCCCGCCCGCGGCCAGCACCTCCAACCACGTCTGCAGGACCCGCACGCGTCGAGCGTGGCACCGCATCGCGAGGTCGAGCCCGCGATCCGACAGCTCGCCCGAGGCATGGGCCTCGCAGGCCTTCGTGCGCTCGGTTTTCCACCGATCCACGTGCGATTGCAGGAGCGGCTCGACCCGAGCCCACACGGCTTCGGCGCCGCTCGGGCTCACCTTCGCCAGCCCTCGTCGCGCGTCACCTCGCCGCGCCTCGTCGAACGCCGCGGCCGGGGCCGCGTCGTCCGTGCACCCCTCGGGCGCGGGCGTCGTCGCGACCATCGATCCGGCCGCCACCGCCAGCACCAGCGCGCCCCCGCCCACCACCAAGGGCGTGCGGTAGCCCTGCGCGCGCTCGAGCGCATCGAGCAGAGCGTCGGTCGTCGTGAAGCGCCGGTCGGGACGAGGGTCCAACCCCCGCAGCAAGATCCGCCTCAGCCTCCAGGGGACCGGATGCTCGCGCGACGGAGGGTGCACGATCCCTTCCCGTTGCAGCGCCATCACGGCCGAGGCTGACGCGGCCTGAAACGGGGCACGACCGGCGAACGCCTCGTACAGCGCGGCACAAAACGCAAACCTGTCGCTCGCCGGCGTCGCCGGAGCGCCGCCGTGCAGCTCGGGCGCCACAGACTGCAACATGTCAGTCGCGTCGCCGGAGCGCGCCCGCGCGGGGTCGTCGGCGACCCCGAGGCTGGCCATCGCCGGGCTCGCGCCGTCGGTTCCCGCTCCACCGCCTGCGAGCGCGCACGCCAGCCCGAAGTCCGACACCTTCACGCCACCGTCGTCGGTCACGATGACGTTTTCCGGCTTGAAGTCCCCGTGCACCACGCCGGCCGCATGGGCGGCCGCCAGCCCCCGACCGGCCTTCACGAACGTGGAGACGATCTCGGCACGCGTGCGCGCTCGTTCGCCCAGCCACGCGCGCAACGACTTGCCGCGCAAGAGCTCGAGCACGACGAACAGTCGCTCCTGCCCGTCGGCGTCCGACACGACGTCGACCTCGTACACCTCGACCAGATTCGGATGGCGAAGCGCCGCCAACGCTCGCGCCTCTCGCCGCAACCGCTCTCTCGCCGCGCGGATCGCCGTCGACGTCCGGACCAGCTTCAATGCGACCCGGCGATCCAGGCGAGGGTCGTGGGCGGCGTAGACCGTCCCGTGCGCGCCCTGCCCCAGCGTGTCGACGATCGCGTGACGGCCCAGGCGAAGCGGCTCGGTCCGACCGAGCATCCGGCTGCGAACCCGCGCCAGGACGGCCCGCTCCTCGAACCGGGGCGGGCGCTCGTCCGCCACGTCCGACCACGGCGCTGACGGAAAGGTTCGAGACATGGGCCTCGCCTACGTGCGCACGCAACCGGGTGGATTCGTCTGCGATGCCCGGCGCATCAAGGCCCTCCGGCTCGACGCGTGCCGCCGACGAACCGTCGTTCCAGCCAGCTCACCAGCGCCGGAGGTGCGTCCGTGGTCTCCAGCTCGGCGCGGAGCAATGCCTTGCCGCGATGCAGGCGGCTCTTCACCGTGCCCAGGGCGACCCCGAGCTCCTCGGCGATGAGCGCGATGGGCTGCTCCTCCCAGTAGAAGCGTCGCAGCACGGCCTGAAACTCGAGCGGCAGCCGCTCGATCGCCTCCGCGATGCGTTGATGATCGTCCAGCCGCGCCACGCGTCCCGAGGGCGACGTCCGCAGGTCGCGGGCGTTGGCTTCCGAAGGCGTCAGCACGTCGCCGCGATTGCGACGGCGCTCCCATTCCAGCCAGAGCTGGTGCCGCGCCACACCGAACAGATACGCGCGAAAATCACCGCGCACCCGATCTCGACCCGCGATGCACGCCTCGAACGTCTTCTGGGTCAAGTCCTCGGCGTCCTCGCCTCGACCCGCCCCCGACAGGTGCCCGCAGAAGAACCGATACACGTCGACGAAGTGTCGGCGCAGCAGCTCGTCACCGGCATCGGCATCTCCGTTGCGCCACGCGTCGAGCAGCGCGGCGTTGTCTCGCTCGACGCTGTTTCCCATTCGAGCAGCATCCTACCAAGGTTCGCACCGCCGGTGTGATCCCATGTGCTCGAGCGGAGCATGGTCGCGCATAACCGGCGATATCGGGGCCGGGGGCCACGAATTCACTCCAATCGGGCCCTGGCGACAATTCTTCGAAACTCGGGAACCCGTGTGTGGCCTCTCCCCACGCTCGGTTCGTGCGGTCGTTGCAGGCGAGTGTGGGTCGAGACCGCACGTGGGGAGCAGGGGAACATGCGACGGATTCTCTGGATGATCGGGTGGGTAACCTCGGCGACGACAATTGCATGCGGTGACGTCCGCGACGAAGGCAGGCGGGGTGCCCCCGGGGGCGGGATCGACTCGTTCGACCCCAGCGATCCGGACGACGCCGACGAGGACGGGGACGCCGAGATCGAACCTGGGGGCCTCGACGAGGTGTTCGAGCGCGCGGCCGCCGACTTCGACGTCCCGGTGGAGTTGCTCGAGGCCATCGGCCACGTCGAGACCCGGTGGCAGATGATCTCGGGCGACGAGGAGCACGAGGGCCGGCCCCCCGCCTACGGCATCATGGCGCTCAGCGGCGATCGGTTGCAGGAGGCCGCCACGCTCGCCGGCCACGACGTCGACCGAGTGATGAGCGACCCGGCCGCGAACATCGAGGCCGCCGCGGCCTGGCTCGATGCCAAGGCCGAGGAGCTCGGGCTCGAGGACCGCACGGACATCGGGGCGTGGGCCGACGTGGTGGCGGCGTGGAGCGACTTCGACGAGGAGTGGGCACGCGCGGCCTACGTGCACGTCGAGGTGTATCCGCGCCTGCGCGAAGGGGCCATCGAGGTCGACGACAACGGCGAGATCCGCTGCGAGCTCGAGCCCGTCGACGACGCCTGGCCGAGCTTCACGGTGCCGCCCCCCGAGCCCGCGCTCTCTCAGGGCCCCGACTACGAGCTGTCGGTTTGGCGGCCCTCACCCAACATCAGCTCCCGGCCGGCGGGCAGCGCCGGCAAGGTGGCGATGATCATCATTCACACCTGCGAGGGCTCCTACACCGGTTGCTATAGCTGGCTGACCAACTCGAGCTCGAGCGTGAGCGCACACTACGTGGTGAGCTCCGACGGCTCGGAGGTGTCCCAGCTCGTCCGCGAGAACAAGAAGGCCTGGCACATCAGCGCCACGTACGACTGCAACAAGAACGGCGGCCACGAGTGCTGGCGCAACGGGGCCAGCAGCAACAACTTCACGGTGGGCATCGAGCACGCCGGCTATGCCAGCCAGAAGTCCTGGGATCCCGGCCTCATCGACGCCTCGGCGCGGCTGGTCTGCGACATCGCCCGAGACAACGGACTGTCCATCGACGACGTGCACGTGGTCGGCCACGGACAACTGCAGCCCCACAATCGCGTCGACCCGGGCAAGAACTGGCCGTGGAAGGCGTACCTCGATCGCGCCCGCGACTACTGCAACGAGAAGCCGCAGCCCGAGCCCGAGCCCGAGCCCGAGCCCGAGCCCGAGCCCGAGCCCGGATCCGAGGTGATCATCGTCGACAGCGACAACGGGCAGAACGACGACACCATCGCGCTGGCGACCATGTCCGCGTCGTGGACCCGCACCAGCGCGACGCCGGGCCACTACGGCACCGACTACCTGTACGGCTCCACCGCCGAGATCTCCGATCCCTTCACCTTCTGGTTCTGGCTGCCGGCCGCCGAGTCGCGAACGATCGACGCGTGGTGGACCGCCGGGAGCAACCGCAGCACCAAGGCTCCCTTCATGGTCTTCGATGCCAGCGGCAAGAAGCTGGCGACGATCTACACCGACCAGAGCAAGAACGGCGGGAGCTGGCAGGAGCTCGGCACCTTCCAGTTCACCGCGGGCTGGAACAAGATCCAGCTCTCGCGATGGGGCACGACCGGCAAGGTCGTCATCGCCGACGCCATCCGCGTCCGCTGAGTCGCTTTGCGATCCCCATCGCCGGCAGGAGGCAGGTCAGGGCCGGATCCAGGTCCCGGACTTGCCTCCTCGCTTTTCGAGCAAGCAGACCTCTTGCACGGTCATCCCGCGATCGATGCCCTTGCACATGTCGTAGATGGTGAGCGCCGCGACGCTGGCCCCGGTCATCGCCTCCATGTCGGGGCCGGTGCGGTCGATGGCGCGGACCTCCACGACCGCTTCGATCCCCGGGAGATCCGCCACGACCTCGAACCGCACGTCCACCCCGGTGACCCGCACCGGGTGACACAGCGGGACGAGTTGCGCCGTCGCCTTCACCGCCCCGATCGCAGCCAGCCGCGCCACGCCCAGCACGTCCCCCTTGTCGACGGACGCCCCGCGAATCCGCTCCAGCGTCCCGGGCTGCATCCGAATGCGTGCGCGCGCCGTCGCCATCCGCGACGTCTCCTCCTTGTCGTCGATGCCGACCATCCGCGCCGCCCCGGAAGCGTCGAAGTGCGATAGGGCCTCGTCGCTCATCGACCCGGATGCTACCAAGCCGTCGGTCGCCCCCCACCGTGGCCATCGGGGCTCGCCCCCGCGGACCGAGGACGGCTGTGCGCCTTGGACTTCGGGGCGGGAGCGGGCTCGCGCACGCCGGGTGCGCCCGACGGCGCTGCCTCCTCCAATTGGCCCTAGAACCGTGTTATTTCTCCGGGCGACCGCTGCCCCGTGAGTCGACGATGTCCGTCGTCTCGACACGAGGCGCAAAGAGCGATCAATGAAAGTCGGCATCGTCAAGGAGATCTTCGAAGGAGAGCGTCGCGTCGCCGCCACGCCCGACACGGCCAAGAAGCTCCAAAAGCTGGGCTTCTCGGTGGTGATCGAAGCGGGCGCCGGCGAAGCCGCGAGCTTCCCGGACCAGTCGTACCGCGATGCAGGCTGCGAAGTGGTCAGCAACGCCGCCGACGTCTGGGCGCAGTCCGACATCGTCATCAAGGTCCGGCCGCCCGCGTACCACCCGAGCACGGGCCAAGAAGAGGCCCAGATGCTGCGCGAGGGAGGCATGTTGATCTCCTTCCTCTATCCGACACAAAACGCGGCGCTGCTCGAGATGCTGGCCGCGCGCAAGGCCAACGTCATCGCCATGGACGCGGTGCCGCGCATCAGCCGGGCGCAAAAGCTCGACGCCTTGTCGTCGATGGCCAACATCGCGGGTTACCGGGCGGTCATCGAGGCGGCGCAGCACTTCGGCCGTTTCTTCACCGGTCAGATCACCGCGGCCGGCAAGGTCCCCCCCGCCAAGGTGATGGTCATCGGCGCCGGCGTGGCCGGCCTGGCCGCCATCGGTGCCGCGCGCGGGCTGGGAGCCATCGTCCGCGCCTTCGACACCCGACCGGCGGTCAAGGAGCAGGTCCAGAGCATGGGCGCCGAGTTCCTCGAGCTCGACTACGAGGAAGACGGCGAGGGCGAGGGCGGCTACGCCAAGGAGATGAGCCCGGCCTTCATCGAGGCCGAGATGGCGCTCTTCCTTCAGCAAGCCAAGGAAGTCGACATCATCATCACGACGGCGCTCATCCCCGGCAAGCGAGCGCCGGTTCTGATCAAGAAAGAGCACGTCGAGGCCATGAGGCCCGGCTCCGTGATCGTCGACCTCGCCGCCGAGCAGGGGGGCAACTGCGAGCTCACCAAGCCGGGCGAAATCATCAAGCACAACGGCGTCACGATCATCGGCCTGACCGACCTCCCCAGCCGGCTCGCCTCCCAGGCCAGCCAGCTCTACGGCACCAACATCGTGCACCTGCTCGACGATCTGGGTGGCGCCGAGAAGTTCCACCTCGACCTGGAGGACGAGGTCGTCCGCGGCGCGCTCGTCATCCACGAGGGCGAGATCATCTGGCCGCCTCCCAAGAAGCCGGCACCCACGCCCACACCGGCCGCCGACAAGCCCAAACCGGCTCCGGTGGTCGCGACCGCCACGCACGGCCACGGAGGGTCGAAGAAGAAGAGATCGCCGGTGTGGCTCGTCCTGGCCGGCCTGGCCCTGCTGGGGATCGGCATGGGTGCACCGCCGTCGTTCCTCGGCCATCTCACGGTGTTCGTGCTGGCAATCTTCGTCGGCTGGCAGGTGATCTGGAACGTGACGCCAGCCCTCCACACACCGCTGATGAGCGTCACCAACGCGATCAGCGGCATCATCCTCATCGGCGGGATCTTGCAGATCTCGGGTCCACCGGGCTCGGCCACGGTAATCCTCGGTGCGATCGCGATCCTCGTCGCCACCATCAACATCGCCGGCGGGTTCTTGGTGACCCAGCGGATGCTGCAGATGTTCCGTAAGTGAGGAGGGCGCCGTGCAAGAGAGTCTGATCACCGTCGCCTACATCACCGCCAGCGCCCTCTTCATCCTGAGCCTGGGCGGGTTGTCCAACCAAGAGACCGCGCGCCGCGGCAACTGGTATGGCATCATCGGGATGCTCATCGCCCTGGTGGCGACCACGCTCGATCCGTCCGTCACCGGCTACGGCATGCTCGCGGGCGCGCTCATCCCCGGCGCGCTCATCGGTGCGTTCTTGGCCTCGCGCGTGGCCATGACCTCCATGCCCGAGCTCGTGGCCATCCTCCACAGCTTCGTGGGGCTGGCCGCCGTCCTCGTGGGCTTCGCCAGCTACCTCGGTCCGCAGCCGGCGATGAGCGCGGTGGAGCTGACCATCCACGAGGTCGAGATCTTCGTCGGCGTGTTCGTCGGTGCCATCACCTTCACGGGGTCGGTCCTGGCGTTCCTCAAGCTCCGCGGGTCGGTCAGCGGCAAGCCCTTCATCGTGCCCGCCCGCCACGCCATCAACCTCGGCATGGTGCTCGGGTC
>CAZYSW010000198.1:0-9908 GCA_964650105.1 uncultured Nannocystaceae bacterium | reverse complement strand
ACCCCTGGAGCTTCACCGAGGACCCGGCGCCGGCCCAGGCCGAGCTGCAGACGATGGCCGACGAGATCGCGGCGGCGATGGGAAGCGTGCAAGGGACCGAGTACACCCCCATGCAAGGCGTGGAGCTGTACCCCGCGTCCGGCACCGCACCCGACTGGACCTACGGCACGCTCGGGATCTTCGCGTTCACGCTCGAGCTCCTGCCGGACGGCGCCGAGATGTTCGAGACCGGGTTTTTGGTCGAGGCCGCGACGATCCGTCCCACCTGCGACGAGGTGTGGGCCGCGACGATGCACCTCGCGGCGTGGACCGCCACCGCCGATCCGGTCGATCCCGGCGACGACGGCAACGCCTCGACGACCGGCACCGGCGAGGACGACGGCACCGGAAATCCGCCGTCGGGGACCGACGACGGCACCTCGGGTGCGAGCACGGGCGTCGGCCCGTCCGACGCGACCGGAACCGTCGACGGACCCGGCGAGGAGGGATCCACGTCGAGCGTGGGATCCTCGGATGCGACCGGGGACACCGCCCCGGCCAGCGAGGAGTCGGACGACGGCTGCGGATGTCGATCCCCCGGCCGCGCACGCACGGCGTGGTGGCTGGTCATCGGCCTGTGCCTGATCGCCTCACGCCGGCGTGCTCGCTGACGCGGGGGATCAGGGACGCCCCGACAAGGACGCCGACCGCCAGGCTCAAAACGGGATGTCGTCGTCTCCCGGATCCGACGGGATGTAGCTGTCGTCGAAGCCGGGATCGGCCGCGACCGACGACGGGCTCGCCCGGCCCGACGACGGGCGAGCTCCGCCCTCGCCGCGACCGCCGAGGAACTGCACGTTCTCGGCCACGACCTCGGTGATGTAGCGCTTGTTGCCGTCCTTGTCGTCGTAGCTGCGCGTCTGGAGCCGCCCCTCGACGTAGACCTGGCGGCCCTTGGTCAGGTAGTTGGCGCAGTGCTCGGCCTGCTTGCCCCAGACCACTACCCGGTGCCACTCGGTGTCCTCGACGCGGTCGTTGCCCTTGGTGTAGGTCCGCGTGGTGGCCACGTTGAGCTGACAGACGCTGTGTCCGCTGGGCGTGACCCGCAGCTCGGGATCACGTCCGAGATTTCCGATGAGAATGACCTTGTTGACGCCACCAGCCATGGGAGTGCTTCCTCTCGGCGCATACGACTCCGAAGCGTCGCCCGCGCGTTCCAAAGGTTTCGAAGGGTACCTGATACATCGGCGACACGGCACGCGGCGTTGCACGGAAACAGGTGTGCGCCCTCACCGCGAGCGTACCGCAACACCGAACCCACACGACGATGCCCGCGAGGCGGTCGGGAGGCGACGCCCGCGTGCGGTCGGGGGGCTGCGGGCGAGCGGTCCCCGAACGACGCATCGGCCCCGCCCCCGGGGCGATGCCCGCGTGCGCGGACGCTTGCTTGACCTCGGCTGCGCCGCCCCACTATGAGAAGCGGGGACACGGCCTTCGGGGGCATGAACACCGACATCACGGTCATCGTTCCGGTGCGCGACATGGAGAGCCGGATCGCATCGACGATCCGCTCGGCGGTCGACGTGGAGCGACACCTCGATGCTGCCGATCTCCCGCATCCACCCGTGTTCGAGATCCTCGCCCTCGACGAGCGCTCGGGAGACAACACGCTGAGCGTGCTGAGCATCCTCCACGGACAGATCCCGAACCTGCGAACCCTCCAAGACATCGAGATCGGCGAGGCGATCCGTCGCGCGGCCAAGGTGGCGCGCGGGAACGTGTGGCTGATCATCGATCACCCCGTCGATCCCGAGCTGGCCGCCTGGGGCGTGTCCCAGGTCCTCCGCGGACACCGCGCCGCCGTGGTGCCCGGCGAACTCTTGGCGGTCGATCGGCCCGTCGGGACCCGTGTCCTGGTGCAGGTCCATGGTGGGCTCGTCGCGGCCCAACAGGCGGTGCTGCGGTACCTCCGCGCGCGCGGCGAGCCGGCCGCGTACAGCCCCCCCACCGATCGGAGCGCGCGGCATCGCGCTCGCCTCCTGGTGCGCGCAGGCCTGAGCCGGCTGGGGCTGGGGCGCTTCGACCGTCCCGTTCCGAGCCGCTCTTGAACGACGGTCGCGCGCGGTCCATCGCAGGCTGCCTCGCGCGCCGCCTCGCGCGGGCGGTGCTGCTATAGTCCGCCCGTGAGCTTCGTCGACGTGCTCGTGGCCATCGTGGCGTTGTGCGTGGTCATCATCGTCCACGAATTCGGCCACTACTGCGCCGCCGTATGGCGGGGCATGAAGGTCGACCGGTTCAGCGTCTTCGGGATCGGCCCGGCGATCGTCAAGCTCGGAACCTGGCGCGGGACCGAGTTCGTCATCGGCGCGATCCCCTTCGGTGCGTACGTCCTGATCCGGGGCATGGAGCCCGAGGAGGACGACAGCGGCGGCTTCCGGTCGCGGCCCGACCCGTCCTCGCACAACTTCCGGGACAAGTCGCTCGGCGCCCGCGCCCTGGTCCTCGCGGGAGGACCGCTGGCCAACTACGTCACCGCGATCGTCCTGTACTTCGGGGTGTTCGCCCTCGCCGGCCTCCGCGGCCCGGTCGAGTCGGTGGAGATCGCCTCGTTCCACGAGGATTCGGCCGCCCAGGCCGCCGGCCTGGAGGTCGGCGACGCGCTGGTGCGCATCGGTGACTACGACCTCGACCTCTCGCAGCAAGGCGCCGACGTGGCGCCGGCGAGCATCGAGCACCGGGGCGAGACGATCCCGATCACCGTGCGGCGCGACGGTGAGCTCTTCACGCTCGACGTCACCATCCCCGAAGAAGGCAGCCCGCTGGGGATCGGGATCACGGCGCGCACGGGACCGCGGGTGCCCGTCGACGTGGGGCGCGCGGCGGCCGAAGCCTTCAAGACACCCTTTTTGGTCACCGGTGCGCAGCTCGAGGGGTTGTTCCTGCTCGTGACCGGTCAGCTCCCGGGCAGCGTCGAGGGCCCCGTGGGGATCGTCCGTCACATCGCAGAGTCCGCGGACGCCGGCCTCGTCCCGTTCGTGCTGACCACCGCGCTGATCAGCACGCTGCTGGGCATGTTCAACCTCCTGCCGCTGCCGGCGTTGGACGGCGGACGACTCTCGTTTTTGGCCTACGAGGCGATCGCCCGCCGGCGGGCGAACCCCCGGGTCGAGGAGATGATCCACGGTTACGGGATGCTCGCCCTCTTGGCCCTGATCCTGCTGATCACCGTGGGCGACGTTCGCCGCCTCTTCTGAGGTCCAGCCCGGCCAGGACGCGCTAACCTTCCCGCCCGATGGCGAGAGGACGACGCAGTCGGGCGCGAACCGAAAGCCGGACGCCGGATGCGATCGCGTCTGCGCGCCGTCCGTCGCGAACGCGTACCCCGCCCCCGCCGGGCTGGACGCCGCGCATCACCGACGAGGCGACGCTCCAGGAGGCGCTGTCGCGGCTCCCCGACGACCCGGGCGTCTACATGATGCGAGATCGCAAGGGCGAGGTCGTCTACGTGGGCAAGGCTCGCCGGCTCCGAACGCGGGTTCGGCAGTACTTCACCGGACACGACACGCGCGAGTTCGTCCCCCTTCTCGCGAGGATCGTGGGCGACATCGAGACCGTCGTCCTGCACAACGAGAAGGAGGCGCTCCTCCTCGAGAACAATCTCATCAAGGAGCACCGCCCCCGGTTCAACGTCAAGCTCCGCGACGACTCGAACTACCTGGTGTTGCGCCTCGACCCCCAGGCACAGTGGCCCCGCCTGGAGCTGGTGCGGGCGATCCGACACGACGGTGCGGCATACTTCGGTCCGTACCACTCCGCGAGGTCGGCACGCGCCACGCTGCGCGTGGTGAACCGCCACTTCAAGCTGCGAACCTGCACCGACTACACGCTGGCCCATCGCAAGCGCCCGTGCTTGCAGTACCAGATCGGTCGGTGTCCGGCCCCCTGCGTGTACGAGGTGGATCGCGAGCAGTACGGCGAGCAGGTGCGGGACGTGCAGTTGTTCTTGGGGGGCCGACACCGAGAGCTCGTGTCCGGCCTCCGTCGGCGCATGGAGGCGGCGGCCGACGCCCTCGACTTCGAGACCGCGGCGCGTCTGCGCGACCAGCTCGCCGCGATCGAGACCACCCTCGAGTCTCAGCGCGTGGTGGGGACCGCGGACCTCGATCAGGACGCGGTGGGCATGTACCGGCAGGGCGGCCAGGTGGAGTTCGTGATCATGCACGTCCGCCAGGGCAAGCTGCTGACGACGGAATCGTTCTCCGCCAAAGGCATGGAGCTTCCCGACCAGGAGGTCCTGGGCATGTTCACGACCGCCTACTACGAGACGACGCCCTTGGTCCCCGACGAGATCCTCTTGCCCGCGCCGCTGGCCGACGACGACGCCGAGCCCCTCGTCGAGTACCTGCGGGAACGGAAGGGCCGCAAGGTCTCGCTTTGGGCTCCCGAGCGCGGGGACCGAAAGAAGCTCGTCGAGCTGGCGGTACGCAACGCCGCGTCGAACTTCGCCACCCGACGAAACCAGCGGGAGGACACCGAGCAGGTGCTGGGGCGCCTGCAGCAGCGCCTGAACCTCTCCAAGATCCCCCGCGTGATCGAATGCTACGACGTCAGCCACATCCAGGGATCGGACACCGTGGCGTCGATGGTGGTGTTCGTCGACGGCCTGCCCGAAAAGTCCCGATATCGCTCTTTCAAGGTCCGCGGGGCGCGAACGGACGCCCAGGCCGGGGCCGCGGCCCTGCACAACGACGACTTCGCCAGCATGTACGAGGTGCTCGGGCGGCGGTTCAAGCGAGCCCTGCAGGACGGAGAAGAGGACGACGCCTGGGCCCTCCCCGATCTGGTCGTCATCGACGGCGGCAAGGGCCAGCTCGGACGAGTGCTGGCGGCCATGCAGGATCTCGGGGTTCCGACCGGAGCCGAGGGTGTCGACGTCGTGGCCCTCGCCAAGGAGCGGCGACGAGCCGTCACCCGGCCTCGTGCCGAGGGCTCGGGGCACGAGCCGCGCGACGCAGCCGACGGGTCGATGGCCGCCGACGCACGGCGTCCGGGTCGGAGCTACGAGGACTGGGTGGTCGAGGAGGCCTCGCGCGGACCGGCGAGCCCCGAAGAGTACGAAGTGCGACCCGAACGCGTCTTCGTCCCGGGGGTCAAAGATCCGATCTTGCTCCGCCCGGGGAGCTCGGAGCGCTACCTCATGGAGCGGATTCGCGACGAAGCCCACCGCTTCGCGATCACGCATCATCGCAAGCGCCGTGGGAAGCGTTCGTTGGAGAGCGCCCTCGACAGCGTTCCGGGGGTCGGCCCCAGCTTGAAGCGCGCGCTGGTCCGCCACTTCGGATCGATCTCCGCCATTCGATCGGCGTCCCCCGAGGCGCTGTGCGAGGTCAAGGGGATCGGGCCCGCCCTGGCCAGGCGGATTCACGAGACGATCGGCCGCTGACCCTGCCGGCGGGCTCGTTTGCAGCCCCTCGCCCACGTGCGAAGCTGCAAACGCCGCGTTCACGTCACGGAGGTCGCTTTGTTCGAGAAGATCCGCGCCGACTATCAGCGGCACAACAGGCAGCTCCTCAATCCCTCGCTGTGGGTGCTGGCCGTCTACCGCTACGGGAAGTGGGCGGAGGGTCTCCCCTGGCCTGCGCGTTGGGCCGCCGACAAGATCTACGGCGCGCTGAGCCTCGGTATCCAGCTCGCGACCGGATCGTTTTTGCCGCGCGAGGCCGAGCTCGGCGAGATGCCGCACCTCATCCACTACTTCGACATCCGCATCCACCCCAAGGTCGTCATCGGGGATCGCGTGGGCATCATGCACGGTGTCACCATCGCCACCACGCAGCACCGCGAGGGTGCGCCGAAGATCGGCAACGACGTGTTCATCGGTCCGGGCTCGGTCATCATCGGGCCAGTCACCATCGGCGATCGCGCGACGATCGCCCCCAACTCCCTGGTGATGTCCGACGTGCCTGCCGGATGCACGGCCGTAGGGGTGCCCGCGAAACCACGCCGCATTCTCCTGGACGAAACGCCCGAGGCGATGCAGCGCCCGATGCCCGTCTGATCGGGGTTCGCGCCCCGCGAAATGCTCGCGGCGTTTTTTTGACCGGCATGGTCCCCCCGTCCACACTCGACCACGGTGAGCTCGGAGCGCCTGCGCGACCTCGGTCTTCTGCTCCTCCGCGTCGGGATCGGGGCGATGTTCATGGTTCACGGCTGGCCCAAGCTGGCCGGAGGCGCCGCGCGCTGGGCGAAGCTCGGCGGGGCCATGGCAAGGCTCGGAATCGACTTCGCCCCCACCTTCTTCGGGTTCATGGCCGCGGTCTCCGAGTTCTTCGGCGGGCTGCTGGTGGCGGTCGGGCTGCTGTTTCGGCCCGCGCTCGCGCTGATGCTGTGCACCATGGTCGTCGCCACGACGCGACATCTCGGCGCGGGCGAGGGAATCCTGGGAGCATCGCACGCCATCGAGGCGGGGATCGTCTTCGCCTCGCTGCTCCTCATCGGACCGGGGCGCTTCGCCCTGCAGAACAAGCTCGGCAAGTAGCCCGCCCGACGCCTAGAGATCCATCCAGGTGCCGGTGTGCGCCGGGGGCGGGCCGAGGACGTAGACCCCCACCGGGGTGAGCACGGGGACATTGTTGGTGCCCGCCTTGGGCACCAGGGCCCACCGGATGAGGTTGGTCCGAACCTCGCCGGTCTGGAGATCGAAGTCCAGCGGTCCCGTGACGCCCTGCAGATCCACCGTTCCGCCCTGGGCCAGCACGTCGCGGGCGGTGGACACGAACGACAGATCGCCCGAGAACGGCACGTACGTCCCGTTCGCATCGACCAGCTTCTTCATCGCGTCGGCGATCTGATGACCCGTGGGTGCCAACAGGCCGGTGCCCACCATCCCGAGCAAGGAGACCATCGTCGCGTCGTATCCCAACGAGGACGGCGACAGTGCGTCCTGGTCCGCGAAGCGGATCTTGTAGCGAATGTTGAACGCCGCGAAGTTCTCCTCGTCCTGGATGATGGGCGCCGTACCGTGCATGGCCGCCATGAGCTGGGGCCGAAACGACGGATCGACCAACTCGACCACCGACAAGAGCGCCGGGATGGCCCCGTGCGACACGACGAATCGCGGCAACGGCGGCGGAGGGTTCTCGTCGTCGCGGACCTGCAGGTAGAACAAGACGAGATCGCGGACCTCGCTCGTCCCGATCAGCACGACCGTGTCGGCATCGTGCGGGAATCCCTGGGCGATCACCTGACCGTACGAGGCGCGCAGCTCGTCGGAGCTGCCGAAGGACGCGGGGTTGGCGTAGTTCAGCTTGGCGATCTTGCCGTTGGGGAGCGTTTGGGCGAGTCGCTCCTGAAAGTCGCTGCTCAAGGTGCGACCATAGGCGTCGTCCTTGGAGAGGATGAGCACGCGCCCGGCGGGCGGGTCGAGCAGCGGCAGCAGGTCGCCGAGCGCCGACGCCTGATAGATGTCGCTGGCGATCGTTCGCCAGACCAGCCCGTCGTCGGGCAGGTCGGTGATGGTCTTGACGGTCGCGGTGGGCGTGATGACGAACGCGCCCCCGGGTACGGCGACCTTTTCGGCGACTTCGAGCACGGACTCGCTGAAGCTCGGGCCGACGATGGCCGAGATCCCGAGATCTTCGACCAGGTGCCTCGCGGCCTCGACGGCCACCGCCGGCGAGCCCTGGGAGTCGCAACCGACCCACCCGATCCGCTTGTCGCCGATCAGGCGGGTGCGCGCATCGAAGTCCTCGACGGCGAGCTGGACCGCATTCTGAATGGGCACGATGGCCGCGTCGAACGGCGGCGAGGTGGCCAGGATCGACCCGATGTACACCACGTCCTCGGGCGCGGCGTCCTCGGGACGCTGAACGATCCCGCACTCCTCGGAGGCCAAAGATGCACAAACTCCGGCGGGCCCGCACACGTGATCGTCATCGAACGCCTCGACGCAATCCCTCGTCTTTTCGCACGCCACGTCGGACGGCGACGGACGGGGCACGCACTCGTTGGCCATGCAGACGAGATCCAGTCCGGCAGCGTTGACGCAGTCTGCGTCTTCGGTGCACTGATCGAACGCCAGCGTCGGCGTGCAACCGACCGACCATCCGAATCCCAGGACGAAGGAGGTCAGCATCGTCGCGATGCCGCGCCCCCGCCGGCACCAGACACCCGGGCGGGTCGCAAAGGGAGAGATCATGGCGCGCCGTCTCATCGCAAGCTCAAAAGTCCAGGCGTAGGCTCGCGCCCGTCCCCCGGGGGCTCGCCCACGGAGCCAGCCGGGCCCGAGCCACGTCGCTTTTTCGGTCCTTCTTCTTGTTCTTCTTGCCGAGGGACGCCAGCACGAACACCAGGCCCGTGAGGGCCACCGCACCTCCGCTGATGAACAACGCGTCCGCGATCAGGGCGTTGCGCTTTCCCTTGTCGATGAGGGCGTCGCGCTCCTCGAGGGGCATCAGGCCTTCGAGCTCGCTGCTCTGCGAGGAGGCCACCCCACCGAACGCCGCGCCGGTCACCAGCACCGCTCCACCGATGCCCAGCAACGCGAAACCGGCCAACCTCAGCTTCGGCGGTCGGGGCTTGTCGATCGGCTCGGGCTTTGGCTCGGGCTCGGGCTCGGGTGTCGGCGTCGGCTGCGGCCGCTCCTCCCGCTGGGTCTCCTCGAGCACGGTACGCAGCACGCGGAGCCGCTCGACCGCGAGCTCTCGCGCCTGGAGCTCCACCTTGGGCTGCTTGACGAAGCGCTCGTAGAACTCGACCGCGTTTTCGATGTCCCCCTTCTCCTCGTAGACTCGACCGATGTTGAAGAGGTAGTTGGGCTCGGGGCTCAGCGCGTAGGCTTGCTCGAACAGCGCGACGGCCTCGTCGTACTCGCCGGCCTGGAACTTGGCGATCGCCTCGGCGTTGAGAGCCTCGACCTCGTCGGACACCGTCTCGCCGGGGCCGGCCAGATCGGCCTCCACGAGCGCGCCGGCGGAGACCGGCATCGGGGCCGAGGCGAGGCTCGCCGCCACCACGAAAGCTCGCCCTCTGCGAGCGAGCGTCGAACGACCGACGGACGAATGGTTCACGGCGGCTCGCGTCACTTCTTTCCGACGGGCAAGAAGATGCCGTCGTCCTTCTTGCCCGGCTCGATGAAGACGTCGTCCTTCTTGGGTTTCGATTCCGAAGGCGGGGGAGGAGGCGGCGCCTTGCTCGGGCCGGACGACGGCTTGGGTCCGTCGCCGACCGGGCTGGGCGTCTTCGAGCCTTGCGGCTCGGGCGGAGGCTTGGGGGGGGCTTCGGCGGGGGCGGGTGGCGTCGCGTCGGCTGGCCCGGTGGCGACCGGCTCGGTCGCGGAGCGACTCCCCTTGGTCCGCGGACGCGACGTCGCTCTGCCGTACGCGGGCGGTTCCGCTGCGGCCTCGTCTCGCTCGGCCTGGTCGGCCGAGGCCTCGACCACGAGCTCGACCTCGTCGCCGTCGGGCCCGGCTTGCGCGTGGGGCTCGGCCGCCGCCGAAGGTGCATCTTGGGGGTCCGGCGAAGGCGTCGGTGCGTCTTCCGCTCCCGGTTGGGGCGCTGCTGCGGGGTCCACCCCGGACGCCGCGGGCTGCTGCCCCGCACCGCCCATCGCCAAGAATGCACCGCCCCCCCCGAGGAGCACGACGATGCCCGCGACCGCGGCCCACACCCCGCCGCGGCCGCGACCGCGGGCCGGCGCCTCGCCCAGCCCCGCGTCGAGCTCGACCGTGGTCGGCACCTGCAGGTCGGTCGACGCGGGCCCACTGATCGCCGGCTCGCCGGGCGCGGCCGCGCTCGCTCCTTTCGCCGGAGCGGGTTCGAGGACGTCGGCCAGTCCACGCAGCGGCTCGGCGGAAAGCCCCGTCTCGTGTTCGGTCGGCGGGGCGACGCGTGAAGCCGGCATGGGCCGGCGTGGCGGCTTTTTGGGCGGA
>CAZYSW010000197.1:2662-9909 GCA_964650105.1 uncultured Nannocystaceae bacterium | reverse complement strand
AATGCGCTCGATGATGGGCGTCAGGTCCCGAACCCGCCCGAACGTGTCGGGGTACTGCAACAACGCCCCGAACAGCGGCGTCGAGCCGAAGTCGAAGGTCGCCGGATCGCCGACCAAGACGTCGAGCTCGAGCGCCTCGGCGCGAGTCTCAATCACCGCGATGGTCTGCGGGTGGCAATCGTGGGCGACGAAGAAGGTGTTTCGGCCGCGGGTGGCCCGGTGGCACAGCGTCATCGCCTCGGCGGCGGCGGTGGCCTCGTCGAGCAGCGACGCGTTGCACAGCGGCAGCCCGGTCAGATCGGCGACCATCGTCTGGAAGTTGAGCAGCGCCTCCAGCCGGCCTTGCGCGATCTCGGCCTGGTACGGCGTGTAGGCAGTGTACCAGCCGGGGTTCTCCAGGATGTTCCGCTGCACGACGGCGGGAACGATCGTCCCGTGATAGCCCATGCCGATGAACGAACGCCGCCGTACGTTGCGGCGCATCTTCTCGCGCAGCTCCGAGAGCAGCTCGTGCTCGCCACGCGGAGGCCCGATGTCCAGCCCTCCCTGCATGCGGATCCCCCGGGGGACCGCTTCTTCGACGAGCGCCTCGACGCTCTGCACGCCGAGCTCGTCCAACATCGCCTGGACGTCGGCGGCGGCGGGACCGATGTGTCGCCGCACGAACGTGTCCGTGGGGCGCAGCCGGTGGCTGTTTTCGCGAGTGGTCATGGGACGCGAGGACCATACTGCATGCCGGGAACGAGCGGCCATCCGTCCTCCGGCCGATGGGCGTGAGTCCACGCCTTCGCCCGCCCCGCCCGACGATGCCAAAGACCCCGCCCGGGGCGCCTATGGGGTGGCCCGTCTGATCTGCTCGCGAACCCGGTCGACCCAAAGCGAGAGCCGTTCGCGCGGGAGCATCTCTCCGTAGTACGTCAGCACCTCGGAATCACGGCAACGTCGCCGGCGTCGAAAGGCGCTCTCCACGTATCCCGCGAGCATCGCCAGCCCGCGCAGATCTCGTTCTTGGGCCGACACCTGGACGGCCTCGGCGGCGACCAGCAGGGGGTGCAGGCCGACGTGCCAGACCGCCTCCCCGCGGCGCCGGTAGTCCTGCCACCACCCGACGGGCCCGAGCTCGGCGCCGACGGTTTCCGCCCGGAGATCGTGGTGCACGATCGTCTTCCAACCGCGGTTTCGAGCCCGCACCTCGGTGACACCGGCCCAGTGCGGCGTCGGATAGAGCCCGACGTCGTCCAGGCACGCGCGTCGCCACAGTCGGATGCCCGCCTTCGAGGCTCCGCAAGGGTTCTCCAGCAACGTCTCTTCACGACCGTCGTCGTGCACGCGCAGCATCCGACAGGTCGAAACGCCGACCAGGCGATCGGCCTCCATGCGAGTGACGAGCTCGGCGAACAAGTTGGGCGGGATGCGGATCTCGGGATCGAGATTGGCGAGGTATCGGTACGACTTCCCCTCGGCCTCTGCGAGCTCGGTCGCGGTGCGAAACCCCAGGCCCACGACCTCGGAGTAGCGCGTCGCCGCGGGTGGCCCCGCGGGCGGGCTCAGGTGAACGACGGAGATCCACGGCTCCCGCTCGGCGATCCGATCGAGGCGTTCGGCCGTCCCGTCGGTGCTTCCGTCGTCGACGAGCAGCCACTGGGCCGGTCGGAGCTCCTGCCGACGCACGAGGACCACGAGTTCGTCGAGCATCGCCGCCGCGTCGCGCAGCGGCGTGACGAGCAGGTAGCCGAGCTCGCTCACGCAGGCCCCTCCATGGTCGAACCCTAGCAGGGTGCGGGCGAAGGTGGAGCGGATCGACCCGGACGGCCCCCCGATCCCGCGCGCGACCGGGCCGTTTTGGACCCTCATCGACCGGTGTGAGTCCGGCGCCGAGATGCTGCGCACTCCGCCCCACGAAGCGCGGAGCAGACGACGCGGACCGGCGGCCGGCAGTGCGAGCCTGCTCACATGACAAGGGACCCGACGCGAGCCCCACGAACCTGCAGGGTCAGTCGGCGGCGTCGGGTGCGGATGCGTCCGGCAGCGGCACCAGGATGTCGAGGTCGTCCACCCTGCGCGCGCGCTGGCCCTGCAACTCGAGGGGCCGCTGTCCCACAGCGCGGCCGGGCTCGTCCCCGGGCACCACCAGCAGATACTCGCCCTCGGGCAACGACGCGCTCAGGCTCCACCCACCCTGTGGATCGGTCACGGTCTCCGCGACGACGGGGCCGAGGCGTCCCCCTTCGTCGGTGAGCCGATGGATCCGCACCGGGGTGTCGCCCATGGGCTCGGGGAGAGTTCCGGCGTGCCCCTGCCCGAGCACGCGACCTCGGAG
The DNA here is from genome assembly GCA_964650105.1 of uncultured Nannocystaceae bacterium. GTDB lineage: Bacteria > Myxococcota_A > Polyangia > Nannocystales > Nannocystaceae > CAZYSW01. The sequence continues at coordinate 7,589 of CAZYSW010000197.1, read as the reverse complement.
CTGGGTGATCGGACCAACCGCGTCGGCGTACGAGCAGCGGGCCTGCGTCGGGCTGGGCGTTCGATCCCCGAACCCGGAGAGCCCACCGGTCGCGTCGACGGCATCCTCGGGGCACGTCGCGACGGCTCCGTCGCCGGGCTCGTTCGCCCAGACCATTTTCACGGGCCGCCCGGTGCGCGTGCACGCGGTCGTGGCGAGCAGCAAGGCGACGTGCGCCCCGAGCGCTCCGCACGTGAGCCACGAGACGCCGCTACGCATCCTGACGCAGCCCGACGACGACGCCAGGCCCCGCGTGGTTGACCGTCTCATGCGCAGTGGTAACACTCCCGCATATGCAGGGTTACCATCAAGAGCCCCACTACGCTCGGCGTTACGTCGAGGCGCCGCCTCGCCTCCACGAAGGTGCCCGCAGCTTCCTCAACGGGGTGTACGCCTGGATGGCGGCCGGCTTCGGCGTCACGGCCGCGACGATCTGGGTGCTCATGCAGAGCCCCGAGCTCCTGATCGGGCTCGCGACGTCGGGCTTGCACTGGATCGCCTACGGTGTCGTTCTGCTCATGGCGTTCTTCTTGCCGGGCAGGATCCCGTCGATGTCGCGGGGTGCCGCCCTGGCGGCGTTCATGCTGTTCGCCGCCGCCATGGGCGTCTCGATCTCCAGCATCGCGCTCATCTACTCGGTCGCGGAGATGGGCACGGCCTTGCTGGGCACCATCGGCATGTTCGGCGCCATGGCGGTGTTCGGGTACGTGACCAAGAAGGACCTCAGCGGCATGGGCCAGTTCCTGGTCATGGCGCTGTTCGGGGCCATCATCGCGTCGCTGCTCAACGTCTTCTTGATCGGCAGCGTGGGCATGAGCCTGGGCATCTCGGCCCTGGTCGCCGTGGTGGCCGCGGGCCTGACCGCCTATCACACCCAGGCGATCAAGCAGCTGTACATGATGCACGGCGGACAGGGGAATCTGGCGGTCCTCGGCGCCCTCCTCCTGTACGTCAACTTCATCAACATCTTCCTGTCGCTGCTCCACCTGCTCGGCGGTAGCCGGGATTGAGCGACGGGACCCCCGTTCACGCGCGGCCCCTCATCCCGTCGACGACACGGTCGAGGCCGCGAGCCGCGTGAGCGGTCATGCTCGACGCGTAGGCCGCCTCGACCCCGGCGGCCTTCCGCGTTGGTTCTCTCCGGCGCGATTGAGCGCGCGGAAGTGACTGCGCGCCGCGGCCACGAGCTCCCGACCGGCGGGCGGCAGCGTCGCTCCGCGACGGGTGAAGGCGCCCGCGATCAGCGGGGCTGGTCCGTCGAGCAGCGGCCGGGCCTCGACTTCGGGCGGAATGAAGGCGAGGCGGAACCGGCTGACGATCGCAGGGCCGAAGCCGCGCGCCACCATCTCGACCATGCGCGGCGTCGAGCCGACCTCGAAGGCGGGATTGAGGACCAGCGGCCCCTCGTCGTACTCGGCGAAGTACCGTTCGAGGCGCGCACGCGCTGGGCCGCCGCGAGTGACGACGAGGGGAACGTTGTCGAGATCCCGCAAGCGCAGCCTTCGAGGGAAGCGGTCCTTCATCGCGCGCGGCAAGATCACGGCCCACGCAAGCCGTCCGAAGGGCTCGAAGTCCACCCGCCCCGGCAAACGAGCGGGGTCGAGCGTACCGAAGCCGACGTCGACCTCCCCCTGCTCGAGCGCGTCGACCAGGCGTTCGTCGGGGTACTCGACGATGCGCAGCGCGACCTCGGGTCGTCGGGTCCGGAGATCGGTCAGGAGATCGGCGATCAGATCGAACGAGCCCGGGAGCGTGCCGACCCGAACCGCACCGCGACTCTGCTCGAGGGCGTCGTGGGTCCCGATGCACCACCGCTCCCACGCCTCGATCATCGCCCGCGCTCGACGGGCGAGCTCCTCTCCCTCGGACGTCAGCACCCCCCGGCGCTGTCCGGGCGCGCGCTCGAGCAGCTCGGGCGCACCGAACGCCTCGCGCAACTCCGCCAACCACCGCAGGTACGTGGTCCGCGAACGGCCGGTCGCACGCGCCGCTGCCTGGACCGATCGCCGGTCGGCGACTTCCAGAAAGGCTCGCAGGTGCTCGAGGGTCAGGATCGCGGAAGGCGGCGCGTCGGGCATATGTCCTCGAACTATACATTTCAAGGCAAAATCGTGGTCATCTTGTGAACATTACACCGCGATGCAACGCTTGATGTCGGCATGAAGCTCTCCGGTCGCATTCTCTGGCTCACCGAGGATCCTTCCCTGATCGAGGCCCAACTCGGCGGCACGGATCTGGACCCGGACCCCAGCGATCCGCCCCCCCTCCACTTCGGCGTCAACACCGACGCGATGATCAGCGGGGCGGCGTGCACCCTCGGGTACACGGGGGACATCCTCGGTCCGTACTTCCTCGAGAACTTCAAGGAAGTCGTGCCCAAAAACGGGGTGCGAGACGGTCGCTTCCAGGTCGTGGTCGGGGGCGACGCGTACGGCTCGGGCAGCAGCCGCGAGGTGGCCGTCGTCGCCCACACGGGGGCGGGGATCGAGCTGGTCGTGGCGCGCAGCTTCCAGCGGATCTTCCAGGAGAACATGGTTTACAGCGGCCTGCCGTTCACCACGGACTTCAGGGTCCTGGATCGACTGCGGCGGGGCGAGGACGTGGACCTCGGTGCGTTGGCGGAGGACCTCCCCCCCTTCTTCGCCGCGGTCGCCCGGGCGGGCGGGCTGTTGCGCTACGGCACCAAGCTGCTCGCCGGCGAGATCGAGCCCAGTTATCCGGTGGACGTCCCCGCGCGTCCGATGACCTGCATCGAGAAGATCGTGGCCCGAAAGGCCTGGGCGGGGACCGGACGGCCGCAGGGGTTGGCGTCGGTGCAACCCGGCGATCAGGTGCTGTGCGAAGTGGGCTTCCGCGGCGTCCACGAGTACACCGGCGGCATGGTGATGGCGCTGTACGCCGAAGAATGGGGGACGCAGCCGGTCGCGCGACCCGAGCAGGTCGCGGCGTTCGAGGACCACTTCGTGCTCATCGACGCCCCGACGGTGCCCGACAACGTCAAGAAGCAGCGCCTGCTCCCGGCGCGACGCCTGCGCGACGAGATGGTCGAGGCCTGCGAGCGCAACGGCATCCGGCTTCACGGGCCAGGTCGCGAGCGCCAGGCCGGCGTGTGCCATCGCATCGTGGTCGAGGAGTACGCGTTGCCCGGCGACATCATCGCGCTCACCGACAGCCACACACCGACCGCAGGGGTCCTCAACGCGTTCGCGTTCGGGGTCGGCTCTACGGCGATGGCGTTCGCCCTGCGGACGGGCATGATCCCGGTCACGGTCCCCAAGACGGTCCGGGTGATCGTCAAGGGTAGCGCCCGCGGCGTCCTGTCCCCCAAGGATCTCATCCTTCATCTCATCGGCGATCCGTACTTTCGCGAGGAGCAGTGGCGGGAGTCGCCCACCGACACCTGCGTGATCCAGCTCGGCGGGCCGGGCCTCGAACAATGGAACGTCGACGAGCTCAGCGTGCTCACCAACATGACCGTCGAAGGCGGTCTCATGACCGGGATCGTCGAGCCTTGCGAACCGCTGCGGGCCTTCTTGAAGGCGAGGCGGGGGCCGGATTTCGACGTCGATGCCCTGTTCGTCGAGCCGGACCCCGATGCGACCTACGTCCGGACCATCGAGATCGACCTCGACACCGTCCCGCTGACGGTGGCCACGCCGGGCGATTCTCGCAATCGCAGGTCGCTGGCCGAGGTCGGAGAGGTTCCGATCCACAACGTGGTCATCGCGTCGTGTACCGGGGGGTCGCTGGCCGACCTGCGCGAAGCGGCCCGCGTGCTCGAGGGACGGACGCTCCACGCCGGGGTTCGCCTCACCGTGACGCCTTCGAGCGCCCGGGTCTTCGAGCAGGCCAAGGCCGAAGGGATCCTCGATCGGTTCACCGCCTTGGGAGCGGTCGTGACCGCTCCGGGCTGCGGCTCGTGCATCGGCAACGGCCCCGGCATTCCCTTGCCCGGAGAAACGACGGCCAGCACGACCAACCGGAATTTCGATCGCCGCATGGGGGCGCCGGGACCGGTCTATCTCGTGTCGCCGGCGGTCGCCGCCGCGTCGGCGATCACCGGTCGGCTCACCGATCCCCGTGCACTGTGAGCCTCGAGTCCGGCGGACGAGCGATCGCACCCTGGGCGAGCGACCGTTCTCGAGAAGCTCGATCCGCGGTGCGCGTCTCGTATCTGCGCATGTGGTGAAGGCCATCGCGTTTCGTACGAACCGAACGCGACACCCACCCACGGCATCGCGCGGCGACGTGACTGCCGGCTCGCTCGAACGATGATCATGTGGCACGCCGGATCACGAATCCGGCAAGAACGGCCCTCCGAGTCCGCCGTCGATGCGTTTTTCGGGTTGTCGGTCTTCGCTCGACCCCCTACGGTGAACGCATGATGGGTCGGTGGATGACGGTGGGATTGTGCCGGCTCTTGCCCGCGGCCGCGCTCACCACAGGGTGCTACACGGGGCTCGGTGACCCCGAAGGCGGACCGGGTCAGGGCTCGGCGAGCGACGATGCGGGCGACGGCAGCGGGGACGATGGTGGATCGGACGACGGTGGAAACGAGGAGCTGTGCCTCGACCCGCAGGTCGGCCCCACCGAGTTGCGGCGTTTGACCGCGGCACAGTACGACAACACGGTTCGAGACCTGCTCGGAGTGACGACGCGGCCCTCCCAGACGTACTCGTTCGCTCCCGACGAGCGCGTGGGCCCATTCAAGAGCAACGTCGCGGCTCCGGTCGTCGATCTGCAGGTCGAACAGTACATGAACGCCGCCGAGGGCATCGCCGCCGACGCGGTCTCCGACCTCGCCTCGCTCTTGCCGTGCGACCCCGCCCTCGACGGCGAAGACGCCTGCGCCGAAGCGTTCGTGCAGACCATGGGCGCCCGCGCCTAT
>CAZYSW010000197.1:0-2652 GCA_964650105.1 uncultured Nannocystaceae bacterium | reverse complement strand
CGCCGCCCGCTCGACGCCGACGAAGTCTCGGCGCTGCTCGAGGTCTACTTCGATGGCAAGGCGGGGGGCGGATTCGAGGACGGCATCCGGCTGGCGTTGCAGGCCATGCTGCAGTCGCCGTTCTTCCTCTATCACGTCGAGTTCGGCCGCGAGGATCCCGAGGCCCCCGCCGGCCTGAGGGCCCTCGACGACTACGAGCTGGCCTCGCGGCTCTCGTACTTCCTCTGGAACTCGATGCCGGACGACACCCTCTTCGCCGCCGCGAAAGCCGGCGAGCTCACCACCGAGGACGGGCTGCGGGCGCAGGTCGACCGCATGCTCGCCGATCCCAAGGCCCAGGACGCGATCACCGAGTTCCACCTGCAGTGGATGGGCGTCGACGAGATCGAAGGGCTCGAGAAGGACGGTGCCACCTTCCCGGACTTCACCTCGGAGCTCGCGGTGGCCATGAAAGAGGACACTGCGACGTTCGCCGCCAAGATAATCCTGGAGGGCGACGCCAAGGTCGAGACGCTCCTCACCGCCGACTACACCTTCACCGGCGATCCGCAGCTTCTGGCGCTGTACGGCGCCACGCTGCCGTCGGGGTGGGTCGCTGGGGATCCGGTGCCGTTGCCCGCGGGGCAACGCGCTGGTCTGCTGACCCAGCCCAGCATCCTCGCCCAGCACTCGCATGCCAACCAGACCTCTCCGGTCCACCGCGGCGTGTTGGTGCGGCAGAACCTGTTGTGCCAGGTCCTGCCACCACCGCCGCCGGACGTCGACAACGTCCCGCCCGACCCGGACCCGAACGCCACGACGCGCGAGCGGTTCGATCAACACACCAGCGATCCCACCTGCGCCGGTTGTCACGCCCTCATCGATCCCATCGGCTTCGGCCTGGAGAACTTCGACGGAATCGGGGCCTTCCGCACCATGGAAGGCGATCTGCCCGTCGATGCCTCCGGCGAGCTCGTCTCCACCGACGTCGACGGTCCGTTCGACGGTGGCGTGGAGCTGGCGCAGCGTTTGGCCCACAGTGCGCTGGTGCAGGAGTGCGTGACGCGACAGTGGTTCCGCTTCGCGTTCGGCCGCGGCGAGACCAAGGACGACGCATGCACCATGGAGAGCCTGCTCGGGACCTTCGAGGAGTCCGGGCACGACGTTCGCGTGCTCCTGCGAGAAATCGCCCTCTCCAATGCCTTCAAGTACCGCAAAGGCCCGGCCGACGACGCCGGAGCTGCTCACGACGAGGAGTACCGATGAGCCACCCGACCAAAGGCAACGATCCCCGCAAGCGGATCAACTGGAGGTTCTCGCGGCGCGGCTTTCTCGGGAGCCTGGGCGCGGCCACGGCCCTGACCCCGTTCCTCCCCATTCTCGAGAGTCAGGCCGAAGATGGCGAGTTTCCGCAGCGGTTCGTGCTCCTGTTCACGGCCAACGGAACGCTCCACGAAAAGTGGGCTCCCTCCGGCACCGAGTTTCAGTTCACGCTGCCCGAGCTTCTGGCCCCGCTGGCGCCCTACCAGGACAAGATGATCGTGCTCGATGGCCTTCGCGTGCTGCGGGACGGCCCCGGCGACGGGCACCAGAAGGGGATGGGCTGTCTGTGGACCGGCAGCCGCCTGCTCGAAGGTGGAGAGTTCCAGGGCGGTGACGGGGACACGGCCGGCTGGGGCGGTGGGATCTCCGTCGACCAGGAGATCGCGAACTTCGTCGGGGAGGCCACCCCTTACAAGAGTCTCGAGTTCGGGGTGCAGACCGGCGGTGCCACGGTGTGGTCGCGCATGTGCTACGCGGGCGCCAACCAGCCCATCGCGCACGAGCCCGACCCGGCGGAGATGTTCGATCGCCTGTTCGCCGATCTCGGGGTGGGGACGAGCGAGTTGCAGAAGCTCAAGGCCGAGCGCCGCAGCGTGCTCGACCTCGTCGAGAGCGACCTGATGCGGCTGTCCCCCAAGTACTCCGCGCACGACAAGGTCAAGATCGAAGCGCACCTCGCCGCCATCCGAGAGATCGAAAAGCGCAACGACAAGCCGATCCCCGTGTGCGAGACGCCCATGCAGGAGTTCGGCTACGACCACAACGCGAACGCCATGTTCCCGCAGGTCTCACGCCAGCAGATCGATCAGCTCGTGATGGCTCTGTCCTGCGACATGACGCGCGTTGCGAGCTTGCAGTGGTCGCGCTCGGTCAGCCAGACCCGCTTCGACTGGATCGGCGTACCCGACGGTCATCACGATCTTTCGCACCTCGGTGACGGCGACCCCGCGATGATCGACAAGATCAGCGCCATCAACCTTTGGTACGCCGAGGAGATCAAGTATCTGCTCGACCGACTGGCGTCGGTCCCCGAGGGCGACGAGACGCTCCTCGATCACACCATCGTCGTGTGGGGCAACGAGCTCAGCCGCGGGAACTCCCACGGCAACCACCCGGTCCCGTTCGTGACCTTCGGGTCGGGTTGCGGCGCACTCCAGACCGGCCGGTACTTGAAGCTCGGCGACGTCCCGCACAATCGATTCCTCGTCTCGCTGTGCAACGCCATGGGTCTGCCGACTCAGACCTTCGGGAACAACGACCCCGGCTCGGGCGGCCTGCCCGGATTCACCTGACGCGGCGCTCGGCGCCCAGGCGTCGAGGATCCGCCCCCGGTGTCCGTCCTCGTGGCGG
>CAZYSW010000196.1:0-9932 GCA_964650105.1 uncultured Nannocystaceae bacterium | reverse complement strand
CGGGCGCCGAAGACGGACGACGGCGTCGCTCGTCCTCGGCGCCCGGCGGCCCGAGCCCCCGGCTCGTGCTGCTCGGGCGCGTTCGTGGGTCAGGCGAAGGCGGTGGTCGGCAGCGGAAACTGCTCGATCCGCGTCCGCAGCTTGCAAAGCGCTCGATTCTGAAGCTGTCGGATCCGTTCTCGCGACAGCGAGAACCGCTCGCCGAGCTTTTGCAGGGTCATGGGCTCGACGCCGTCCAGCCCGATGCGTCGCTCGATCACCTCGCGCTCGATGGGGTCCAGCTCCCGGACCGCCGTTCGCACGATGGCGGCGTTGCGGCGATCGTCGAGGACGACGTCGAGGCCGGGCCCCGAGGGGGCCTCCAGCACGTCCTCGATGCGGCGCGTGTCGGATCCCGACACGGGGCTCTCGAGACCGACCGAACGCAAGTGCATGGCGCGTCGCACCTGCTCGACGCGATCCTCGGGGACGCCCATGACCCGCGAGAGCTCGGCGCACGTCGGCTCGCGCCCCAACGCGCTCCCGAGGTGTTGCTCGGTCTTGGACATCTTGACGTACAGCGTGTGCACGTGCGCGGGAATCCGGACGGTCCGCCCCCGGTTGATCAACGCCCGGGTGATCGCGTGTCGAATCCACCAGGCGGCGTAGGTGGAGAACCGAAAGCCCATCGACGGGTCGAACCGGTCGATCGCCTTCATGAGCCCGATGTTCCCCTCTTGGACCCGGTCGGCCAGCGACATGCGCGTCCGCCCGTACCGCTGGGCGACCTTCACGACCAGCCGTAGGTTGGCGCACGCGAATCGATTGCGCAGGGCCACCAGGCGCCCCCGCGCCGCGAGCACCCGCTCGGCATACGCCTTCGGTCGGTCGGACCCGAGGGTCGTGTCGGCCGAGCCCTCCTCGGCGATCGCCCGACAACAGGCGTTCGCCAGGGACATGTCGATGTCCGCACGCGCCAGCGCGCGCGCCAGCGCGGCGGTGGCGTTGCGATACGCGGCCAACGACGCCGCGCTTCGCTCCGCGCGAAGCACACGAACGCTTCGCAGGAGCTCGTCGATTTGCGCGGTGGGGCACGCGTCGCCGGGGATCTCGGTGGTGACGCGGTCGAGGAGCGACTCGACCCGAGACGGAAGGGACAGAAGCGCGTTCCACAGATCGACCTTCGCCTCGGCGATCGCGGCGGCCTGGGACCGCTCTTCGGTCGCGGTCATCAGGCAGAAGCCACCGATGTCGTCGAGGTACACGTCGAACGTCGGGCGCGCTCCGGGGGTCGAGGGATCGGATGCATCGAACGTCGAAGTCGAAAGAGTCGCGGCGAGCATGATGGTGAGTCCTCGTTGCCGTCGCGCCGCAGCCGGCGCGAGCGGGACCGCGCCTCTATGCAAAGCCGGAGCCAACCTCGGAACAGCAGTCGACCCTGTTGGGTTCGGGCGCGCTACGGGTGCCGGCGCGCCGGCCGTTCCGCCACACTGTGTCACCGACGCACAGATCCCGCCGAACGGCGAATGGAGGGGGTCTGCACCCTGCTTGGACCCAGAGCCCCTCGGCGCGCCGGAGCACCGGGCGTCGAACACCGTTATGGAGCGACTGCCGAGGTGAGGCAGCGGAGCACACCCTCCCGTCGGCCACGCTCGCACGCCGGCGGTCCGGAGGCGGCCCCACGCGCAGCTCGCGTCACGCCGAGTACTGGAACGCGATCACGAGCGCCAGCGACAGCGCGAGCATGCCGACCGCCGAGACGGGCAAGCACGGCACCGGAGCGCGACGCCACCGTGGGCTGGACCCGTCGGGAGGACGCCGCAACGACCATCGCTCCGTCCAGGGGGTCGCGAGCACGGCGAGCACGAAGGCCGCGATCACACCGGCGATCGCGTACGCGACCCACTCGCGGGCCGTCCACGCCACGAGCCGGTCGTGAACCCAAAGCCCACCGGCCCAGGTCGCGAGCACGAGGAGCAGCCACGGGGTCACGCGCCAACGCTCGTCGACCTCGGTCAGCCGGGGCCACCGCCCCGTCGACCGCAGGATCAGGGCCAGCGCCGACGCCACCGCACCGGCGAGGAGGAAGTCGGCACCCATCGTCCGACCAGTCTGCTTCGTCGGTCGGCCCCGACCAGTCGACACGCCGTCGAGCCGAGCCACGCACACGACGCGAAACACGGGCCGGTCGACCGACCGCAGGTCGTCGTGAGCACGCGTCGCTTCGGATTCGGCCAGCAGCACGTTGAAGGATCGCGACGGGATCGTAGAGTGCCCCGCGGGCCGCGACCGGCGGCAGCTTCGCCCCTCGGCGAGCGCTCGCCTCGAACACACTCCCCCAGGAGGAACCGCCTTGCGTTCGACCAAGCTCACCCCCGACGAGATCCTCGCGACCATCGGGCTGCAGACCAAGAAGTCCCTCTCGGATTACCTCTTGCCCGCTTTGGGCATCTTCGGGGTCGGCATCATGGTCGGCTCCGGGATCGCGCTTCTGTTCGCGCCCAAGGCCGGCGCGGAACTTCGCGGCGAGCTCGGTCGCGGCGCGGGCACCCTGGCCAGCCGCATTCGGCTTCGCCGTCGTCGCAACGGGGAGATCGACCTCCAGCGGCTGTCGAAGGACGAGCTGTACGAACGCGCCAAGGCCATGGGCATCGAAGGCCGATCGGAGATGAGCCGAGAGCAGCTCATCTCGGCCATCTCCAGCCGCTGAGGACACGCCATGGACTACCACGAAGAACGCATCGACGGCCGACCGCAGATCATGGGCGACGTCAAGGACGTGCTCGAGCGCGCACGCGAGACGATCGTCGAGCGTCCGCTGATCGCTCTGGCGCTGGCGGTCGCCACCGGGTTCGTCCTCGGCCGATTGGCCCGCAGGTGAGCGTCCGACTGCTGGTGAGCGTTCGCCCCGTTCGCGACGCTCACCGACTCCCCTTCCCAGGTGAATCGTGATGGAACAACCGGAGCGAGAGCAATCCGAATCCCCCATCCCCGGCTTCTCGGCGGAGGAGCTCATGGACACCGCACGCTCGGTCGCCGAGCTGGCGCGTGACGTGGTGACGCGTCGTCCCCTGACGAGCATGGCGATGGGCCTGGGCGTGGGATACGTGCTCGGGGGTGGTCTCCCGAAATTCGCCACCCGCCTGCTCGGCGCCATCGGGTTGCGCGTCCTCGCCGAGGGCATGATCCGCGGCGGCGCGAGCCGGATCCTCACCGGGTTCGGTGCCGAAGAGGCGCATGCCGGTCCGTCGGGCGCCGAGCCGTCCGTGCACTGGCGTTGAAGCGAACCCCCGCCACCTCGCCCCGCGCTCGTTCGAGCTCAGGCCGCGATCTCGAGGTGGTCTTCGACGGCGTGCGGTCCCACGAGCTCGCGCGCGAACTTGACGATCTGCTGACGATCGGCGTCGGCGGCCACGGTGCCCTCCAGGCAGAGCCGTCGCCCACGGATGGACACGTGGAAGTCGTCGACGATCAAACGGATGTCGTTGAGCACGCGAGCACGCACCGACTCCACCGCCCGCTCGTCGACGGGCGCGTAGCTCGGATCGACGTCGTCGCCGGACGGAGGACGCCAGTAGGCACCCAGCGGCGGCAACTGTGCGCCCGGCACCACCTTGCTCACGTCGTTCACCCACGCTCGATCGGACTTGCGCGCTTCTCTCGAACCGCTCATGTCGCCTCCGCCACCGCAAGCTACCATTCGAGACACTCGGCGCAACGGCGCAATCGGCCGCTCGACCGGCACCGACGCGTCGAGCCCGCGGCCTCTGCACGGTCAGTGCCACGCGAGCTGGAGCGGGTTGGAGATCGTCCTCGCCACGTAGGCGAGAACGTCGCGTGCCACGGCGGTGGTCATGTGGCGGAGATCCCACGCCAGCCGTAGCTCCAGGTCCCGCCGTGGATCGGCGGCAAAAGGTGCGGCCTCGCTCACCTCTCCGAAAGCCAAAATTGCGCGCAGCGGTTCCACCACGAACGGCACGGGACCGTGCTCGTCGAGATCGCTCACTGCGATCCGAGCCGATCGCTGGGGGAGATCGCTCCAGCCGGCGCCGATCTGCAGCTCGACCTCCGCCAGCTCCCGCGCGAGATCGGCCACGCTGCGGCGGTCCGCGGCCTCCACCACCGGGACGTGCACGGCTCCCCGGGCCTCGACGGCCCACCCGACCGACACGGTGTCGCGCGCTTGCGGGTCTTCGCCTCCGTCGAGCGCGGACACGTGCATCACGGCCAGCGCAGCGGTCTTGATCAACACCGCGTCCACCACGTGCCGGGACCGGAGTCGATCGATGCGCGCACGCTGTCGGATGAGCGCCATGACGTCACGCGCTTCGACCCGCCGGTGCAAGGTGGCCTGCGGAATCGTCTGCCAGGCCTTCTCGATGCTCGCGACGCGCTCCGCCGCGGGGACCTCTCCGCGGGGCGGAGAGACGCCCGGCCCCACGGAGTCGAGCCCACCCCCCCGCACGCGCCGCAACGCTTCCCGGACGTGCCGCTTCAGATCGTGCTCGGTCACCTCGCCGCCGACGCCCGTCCCGACCACGTCGGCGACGTCGATCCCGAGCTCTCGCGCCAGTCGGCGCACTTGGTGAGCACGCGGCGACGTGCCGACCACCGGCTGGAAGACGGACACGTGTGGTTGCCGACGGGCGGTGACGCGACGATTCGCGCGCCCTTGGTCGCCACGCCCCGGTGATTCCGGCACCTCCTTGCTGCGCGGAGGCCTCGGGCCGCGCTCGTCGGCCGCGTCCGGATCGAGGGTGAGCACCGCGTCGCCGACGTGAACCTCTTGCCCCGCCGCGACGAGGATCTCACGGACGACCCCATCGAACGGCGCCGGCACCGGCTCGGCATCGGGCGTCGAGGCGACCTCCAGCACGGGGTCCCCTCGCCGAACCGTGTCACCCGGAGCGACGAGCACCGAAGCGACGACGGCGTAGGCCGAGGCCTCGCCGACCTGCGGCAGCTTCACCTGCTTCCACACGCGAGCCTCGGCAAAGCCTGCGGCACCCCGAATCGGACGCAAATCCGTCGCGGGCGAGCCGGAGCCCCTCGCCGAGGTCTCCGCCGGCGCTGCGAGCCGACGGTTCTGCGTGCGGACGAGCCTTGGCGTTCTCGAGGACGATGGCCAGCCTTGCGGTGTAGGCCCGAAAGGGGAGCTCCGATGAGAGAGGACCACCCGTACCGCGACGTCCCGACCCGGACGCGTCGCATGCTTTGGGCGCTGGCCATCACGCTCGGGGTGACGATGGCCGTGGCAGGCGTGACCAAGCTCGTCGGGCTCGGCGTTTGGGTAGCCGTGTTCGATCGCTTCGGTTACCCCCAGACGTTTCGATGGATCGTCGGGGGCGTCGAGCTTCTGGCCTCCGCTCTGCTGTTTCTTCCTCTGGGACGCGAGCTGGGCGCGGCGCTGACCTTCTTGCTGATGTTGGGCGCCATCGGTAGCCACGCCCTGGTCGGGGACTGGATGTGGATCGCGCCGGCCGTGGTGATCGCCGTCGCGGCCGCGGTGCTGAGCTGGCTGGACCGCGATCAGTCGCTGGGCACGAGCTATCCGCCGACCTCCGTCACCGTGCTGTCGCGCCCCCTGACGGGGTGACGGCGCCTTGACACCCCGTCGAGAACTTGACGGTCGACGGGCGAGACCGTCCCCGATTCTGGCCTCCCACGTCGCCGGCGCAAGACCGGGGCGAAGCGACGCGGTGTGCCGTTTCGTCCCGTTTTCTTGCGCGCCACCGGGCCACGAATAGGGCCGGACGACACCGCGGGGCGGTTGGCCCTCGTCTTGCTATCTCCGGATGCGCCGAAGACGAACGCCATGCAGACCACGACCATCCACAACCTCGCCGCCTCCGCCCCCCGTATCGGCCTCATGATGTGGGGGGTCGTGTTCGCCTATGCTCTGGTGAGCTGGGCAGTGGCCTGACCCCCGCCTCAGACCAGGGCGCAGCGCTCGAGGATCCGCGTCGCCTGCTCGAGCGCGCGCACCGGTCCCGCATCGGTGGTGATGCGGTGGGCGACGCTGCGGGTCCGCACCGCCAGGGGATCCCAGCGGCCGTTGCGGGTGGCCCCGGGTCTGGCCTCGCAGATGAGGAGGAGCACCGGCACGCCCCAGCTCATCGCGGCCTCGACGAAGGCGAGGCGCCGACTTCGTTCCCGAAACACGGCATCGATCACGATCCGCTGCCCCTGGTGGACCGCCCGTTCGGCCCGCGCCAGGCACTCGGCGTACACGGCCTCCGCCCACTGGGGCGCGTAGGCCTCGGTGGGAAAGGGCTCGGACGACACGCCGGCCAGCCGTCGGCAGAGTCGATCCGCATCGAGGTGGACGAACCCCGCCGTGCTCGACAGTCCCTGAGCCAGCGTCGTCTTCCCCGAGCCGGGCAACCCCGCGATCATGATCATGCACGGGCGCTCCGACGGGGGGCACAGCTCGGTCAGCGCCACCATGGCGTGCCGCCGCGTGGCCAGCTCGACCGCGGTTCGACGCACCCGCGGTCCCGCTCGATCGAGCGCCTTGCGCTCCAGATGCGCGCGCTCGAGCGCCCGCTCGGCGACGAGCAACGGCAAGAGGTGGCGCCCCTCGGGGTCCTCCACCTGCTCGAAGTATCCGTCGACGAGATGCACCGCGAGGTTCCGTGCCCCACGCACGCGCAGCCCCATCACCGCGGCCGCGAGATCGGACACCGGGTCGGCGAACCTGCGCTCACGCGGCTCACACCCGATGATCTGGAAGTCGTCGAGGCCTCCGGGTCGGGGCAGGTAGTAGATGTGCTCGAGCCGCGGGTCCCCGTGCGTGTCGCAGGGCCGCCCCTCCAGCGCTCGCCTTTCGATCAACGGGCGAAGCTGCACCAGCCGGCGATCGAGGGCGCGTTCCGTGCGGCGCAGCATCGCGGGCGTGATCGCCTGGCCGACCAGCGGCCGCAGCCGGTCGAGCCCCTCGCAGAGGCGACGACGCACCACGGAGAAGTCCGCGGACACGGTGATCTCCGGGCTGCGTGCGGCGAAGGTGTGAAAGCGGGCCAGACGGGCGCCGAGCCGCGCCGCGTCCTGCGGTCCGATCCACCCCCGCTCCACCGCGAGGTCCAGCCGTGCATCTCGCGGGAGTCGACGCATCTGGATGGCCCAGCCGATGGCGAGCGCGTCCTCCCGTCCCGGTCGGCCGAAGCGAAGCCCTCGGCGTCCATTGCCGACGGCCCGGACGATGGGGACGACGTCGAGGTAGACCCCGCGGCTGAGGCGGCGATTGAGCCGCAGCTCCATCTCGCATGCGCGTCGAGTCGCGCCGGTCCCGTTCGAGGCTCCGGCCGCGCGGTCGACCTTGTAGGCGCGATCGCCCGCGAGGAACACCACGCTGGTCGGACCGCGAATCACCTCCACGTCTCCGACCGGATGCGCATAGGCGGAGACGTCGCTCAGCGCATCCATCAGCTCGTCGACCTCGGCATCTCTCAAGGCGAAACCCTCCGTCGCGGCGCGGCAAGGCCCCGTTGCAAGCTAGCAACGGCGAAAGGGAAGTCTCTCGCCTCCACGGCCCCGCCGCCCGTGGCACGGACGATGGGCCCGTCGGCACCCGCATCCCGCCGTCACCCCCGGCGGCGAATCCGTCGCGCAACCGGTCAGGTCCCGTACATCTCCCTGGGCTGAACCGGCTGCGTCCGCTCCAAAATCGGCTCCTGACGAAGCGCGGGCCGTATCCTGAGCGGCTCGAGCGACTCGGGCACGATCACCCGCGCGGCGCGACGCCACGAGAGATACGCCCACGCCCACCCCAAGAACACCGCGACGCGATTGCGAAATCCGATCAGCCAAAAGATGTGCACCACCCAGGCCAAAATCCAGGCCGCAAAGCCGCGCAAGTGCCATGCACCCACCCTCCCCACGGCCGACGACCGTCCGATGACCGCCACCTCTCCCCGGTCGACGTACCGGAACGGGCGCGTCGGCTGATCGGTGAGCCGTCGCAGGATGTTCTGCGCGGCGTGGCGCCCCGATTGAATGGCGACGGGCGCCAACATGGGGAGGTCCTTGCCGTCCTGTTCCTTGGCCATCAAATCTCCGACCACGAACACCTCCGGATGGCCGGGGATCGACAGGTCGTCTTGCACCCGGACCCTCCCGCGTTCGAGGGTCGTCCCCAGAGCCGACGCCAGCGACGAGGGCCGGACCCCCGCGGCCCACAGCACGGTGTGCGTCTCGATCTTCTTTCCTCCGGCGATCAGGCCGTCGGCGGTCACCTCCTCCACCAACGTGTTGGTCAGCACCTCGACGCCACGGCGCCGGAGCTGACGCTGTGCTTCTCGCGACAGCTCCGCGGGCATGGCGGAGAGCAATCGATCGCCCCCCTCCAGGAGAATGACCTTCGTCTCGGACGGGTCGAAGTTGCGGAAATCTCGAGCGAGCGTGTGCCGGGAGACGTCGGCGAGCGCCCCGGCCATCTCGACTCCGGTGGGCCCGCCACCCACGATCGCGAAGGTCAGCCACGAGCAGCGCCGTGCCCGATCGTCGATCCGTTCGGCGGCCTCGTACGCGAGTAGGATCCGCCGCCGGATCTCGATCGCGTCCGCCAGGCTCTTGAGCGCCGGCGCGTGTCGTGCCCACTCGTCGTGACCGAAGTAGTTGGGCTGGGCGCCGGCGGCGACGATCAAGTAGTCGTAGGCGAACCTCCCGTCGTCGAGCACGACCTCCCGTGCGTTCAGATCGACGTCCAGCACCTCCGCCAGGATCACCGTGGTGTTCTTCTGCCGCCGCAAGACGCTGCGGGTGGTCGCGGCGACGTCGGGTCCGGTCAGCGCTGCGGTGGCCACCTCGTACAAGAGCGGCTGAAACAGGTGGTGATTGCGGCGATCGACGACGGTGACCCGCGCCCGGGCACGTCCGAGCTCTCGGGCGGCTCGCAACCCGGCGAACCCTGCACCCACGATCACCACGCGCGGCGGGTCGACATGGGGCACCCGCTCGATCTACGACCCGGGCGCGCGCTGTCAAAACGTCCGGCCGGGATACGCGGCGTTTGCGGGGTCCGCCCGTGCCCCATAGCGGCCCCGGGGTCGCCCCCACGCGCCAAAGCGGGGATAGGGGCGGGAGCGGCGGAACGGAGGCCACCGCAGCGCCCCTGTGGTTTCGGTTGCCACCGATGCGCCGGCTGCTAGGTTGGGGCCGCCTCGGAGGCCGGTGCAGATCGCTGCTCTTTCACGTCTACGGACCCGATCCGTATCATCCGCCCTCACCCACTTCTTGCATCTCGTCCGTAGGGCCGGCGTCGAGCCCGAGGCTGGCCCGCGTGCGGCGGGTCGCGTCCCGCGCCCACTCATCGTTCCTGCGTCATCCAACCTTCGCGATGCCTCGCCTGCTACCCGCACGATCCACTCGAGAAGTACGGACGGCGAAAGGAGCCCCCGTGGAAGCACCTGAGCCTTCGATCAAGATCCCGTCGGAGCGAGACGGGGAAAGGACGCCGCACGAATCGGTCCGTGGCAAGGGCGTGTCCGGGAACGTCATCTTGGTGGATGACGACGAAGCGACCTGCGAGTTGCTTCAGTCGGTGCTGCAGAGCCAGGGCTACGAGGTGAGCTACGAGACGTCCGCCGAGACGGCGCTTCAAAGGGTCCGCGAGGCCGACTTCGACGTGATGCTCACCGACCTGAACATGGACGGCATGGGCGGCATCGAGCTGTGCCGCCGCGTCAACGAGGTGCTGCCGGACGGCGTGCCCTTCGATGCGCCGTGTGCCACCCGCTGACTCGCCCAGCAGTGTCCCGCCGCAGAGGCCCCGGACACCACCCGCCACTCGATGGACCGGCGCTTGTTTCCCGGCATCTCGCGAAGATACGAATCTCGGCGAGCGGCTTGTTTGTTCCATCCTCTCCTCGATTTGCGAGCTCTCCACCCGCGCCGCAGCGCTGGCCTACCGCTACTACCTCAATCTCTTCCACAAAATCAAATACGCCCAACCG
>CAZYSW010000195.1:0-9943 GCA_964650105.1 uncultured Nannocystaceae bacterium | reverse complement strand
GTGCCCTCGTCCACCAGCAGGGCGATGGGGCCGGTGAAGGGATCCTCGCCGGGCGTGACCTTGAAGGTCTGTTCCGAGTCACGCAACCGCATGGTCCCCAGGTCGGCGGGTTCGGAGAGGAGCCGCCGGGCCAGCGGAACGACCATCGCACCGACCCCTCCGGGGTTGCCCCTCAGGTCGATGATCAAGGCCGTCATGCCCTTGTCGCGCATCTCGGTCAGCGCGGCGTCGATCTTCTCCATCATGGGAAGGAGCCAGATGTTGAACCGCAAGTAGCCCACCGTGGATCCGGCGATCATGCGGTGCTCGACCTCCACGGGCACGTTCTCCAGGTTGCCGAAGGTGATGCGCTCGAGCTTGGGCTCCTTGCAGGCGACTTGTCGCTGGTTCTCTTTGCCCTTCGCGTCGCGGTATCGAATCTTGCGTTTCGCACCGGGCGGACACGTCAGCCACGACGAGACCTCCCGCCGAACCCGGAAACGCCAGTCGACCTCCTTGGGATGGTTCTTCCGCTGCTTTTCGATGAGCGGGGCGATTTCGTGATCCTCGACGCCCACCAGCACGGCGCCGCGCGGGATTCCGCTCCGGAACCCGTGTCGGGCGTCGTCGACGACGATCGCCTCGTCGCCGACGACGCGCACCGAGATCGGCACGATGGCGGAGCCACCGACGGTCCCCGACCGGGGTTCTCCCTCGGTCTGCTCGTGGGGTGGAACCATGCCGAGGTGGCTGGTCCCGAGCTCGCCGAGCATCTCCCCCATGATCCGATAGGCGGCGGTGACGTCCTCGGCCTCGGTCAGGCGCTCGCCGTACTGCTGGCGGATCGCCGGCCAATCGAGGCACGCCAGCGTGGTGTCCCAGTGCTTGGTCCGCAGCGTCTCCCAGACGTGCTCGAGCGTCGCGGTGTAGGGCGTCTCGGGCAGCGGCTCGAGCGACGCACGATCGAGCTTCGACCAGTCGGTGCACGCGTCGGTGTCGCCTTCCGTCGCTGCACCGTCGCTCGCCGTCGGGTTCGCGCCGGCGGAGGCCGGTGGTGTGGAAGGAGCCTGCCTGCGGCAACCGGGCGCACCTGCGGCGAGCAAGACCACGAAGACGAGGACGCGATGCGGAGGCATGGGAACGACCCGGCCCTTTTAGCAGAAGCGACCCACCCCTCCACAGGCGTAAACTCGCACGCGCGGGGGCATCGGGGGCCGAAACCTACGGTCCCGAGGCGTGGTCCAATGGCCCGCGCCAGCCGCGCCTTCGACACGACCGCTGCGATCGTCGTTCGCGGCCTGCCGCGTCCCCGAGCGGGCCCGAAGCGCTCGGCTCAGCGTCGCCGACGCGCGGGGAACACGGCCGCGACCGCTGCGATCGTCGTTCACGGCCTGCCGCGTCCCCGAGCGGGCCCGAAGCGCTCGGCTCAGCGTCGCCGACGCGCGGGGAACATGGCCGCGATCGCCGTGCCGACCCCGAGCATGAACAGGGGGGGGATCAGGAGCCACCAGCCCATGAGCCACCCGCCGCGTGTGACGATTTCCCAGGTGGACATTCGCCCTCGTCTCTTCGTGGGATGCGGCTTCGAGTGTCGCGACGTCGTCGACGATGGAGAAGCGCAACCTCGGCGGGATCGGGCGCGTTCGGCCGGCAGAGTTTTCGGGCGCGCGCTCGAGACCGCCGTCGCGGCGCGCGTCGGTCACCGCTCGTCGACGGCGAGGTAGGCCATCGCGACCAACACCGCGCTCGCCAGCAGCACGAGGACGATGGTGATGGGGGAGACCAGCAACATGCCGTGGTACGACGCCGCACCGCGATGCGGTAATCACGTGGTCGCGCACCGAGGCTCGAAAACGAGACGTGAACGCCGGGGGATCGAGGGGCCTGGTGGTCGGCGTGGGGAGGATCACTCAACCGGTGCTGCGGGGCTTGCCCGACCGACGCTGGAGCCATGCCTCGACGTCGCGGCGCGCTTGCTCCGAGGCCGATGCGTCGGCGTGGAGCTCGTCGCGCAGCGCCTCGACTTCGGCGAGGGCGGCGCTTCGATCGCCGAGCTGCCACAGCGCGGTGGCGTGGCCGAGGGCCGTGTGGATGCGCAGCTCGGCGGGGGCACCCTGCAGCCGGGCGGCGGCGCGTTCGAAGGCGGCGGCGGCGTCCTTGGGCCGACCCAGCGCCAGCGCGGCCGCGCCGATCTGTCCCAGCGCGACGACGATGGCCGGGTGATCGGGATCGATCGACGCCGCGATCTCCAGCCCGCGCCGTGCGGCTTCGAGGACCGCTCGCGTCTCGCCGGCTTCGAGGTCCAGGTCGGCCGAGAGCGTCAGGAGCTCCGGCCACTGGGGGTGTCGGGCGTGCCCCGTTTCGGTCAGTACGGCGAGCCCGCGTTCGACGTCGTGGCGTGCCTGCTCGGACCGGCCCAGATCCCTCGACACCCGCGCGCGCTCGTACAGGACCGGCAAGCAGGCCTCCGTGTCGTCGGTGTCCATCTGCTGATGGATCGCGAGCGCGGCGTCGAGGTGCTCGAGGGCGCGCTGCGCCGCACCGACCCGCATTTCCAACCGCGAAAGGCCCAGTCGCGCGCGGGCATGGTACAGGCGCATGGCGTCGTGATCCGACAGGGGGATCGCGAGCGCACGCTCGAAAGCCACCTTCGACGACGCGAGGTCCTCCGCCGCGAGCTCGGCTTCTCCGATCTCTACCAAGAGCGGAACGAGGTCGGGTCCGGGGGGAGAGCCGTCGGTGGTGGAGGCCAGCAACGTTTCGAGCACCTGGGCCGCGGCGTCGTGCCGCCCTGCCTCGGCCAACACGTTCGCGTAGGCACGCTCGAGCGCCTCGACGCGAAAGCTCCGGGGTCCGTACAACGCCGCCGCGGTGCTCACCGCACGCGCGTGCAGGCCACCGGCGAGGTCGATCCGGCCTCGCTCGATCTCCAGCGTGGCCGCCTCGCCGGCCAGCGCGACGAGAAGCGGGCTGGCGTCGCCCTCGAGCGAGACGGCGTCGGTCCATGCGGCTTCGAAGTGCTCGGACGCCTCGTCGAGATCACCCCGCGCACGGGCCAGGCGAGCGAGAATCCTCGGGCGTCGAGGATCGCGGGGTAGGCCGTCGCGCCTGGCTACGGCCGCAGCGTGACGAGACCAGCGGGTCGCTTCTTCGACCTGCTGCCGGGCGACCCACAGCTCGGCGAGCCGCAGCGCGAGGTCGTGTTCGTGTCGGGGCCATCGCTGCTCCATGGCCGAGAACAACGCGGGTTCCAGCAGTGCCACCGCGCGATCGGGGGCGTCGAGGCGCGCCCATGCCTCGGCCGCGATCCGTCGCGCTTCGATCCGCAGGCGCGGATCCTCGCTCACGAGGTGAGGGTCCACGGCATCGAGGGCCGCCTTCGCCTCACCCAACGCGACGCGGATCGCCGCGTCGTCGAGCACGGCCGACGCATCGGGGCTCGGCACGGATGCGGCCGGGGAGCACGGCGAGAGCGGGACCAGCTCGAATGCGGCATCGACCTGCACCTCCGGCAGACCCACGCCTTCGGCGAGCACCGACACGAACCGATGCACGCGCATGCGCGCCGCGTCGAGGCACTGGGCGGTCGCTTCGTCTCGGGTCTCGCAGGCGTCGACGCGAGCGACTCGCCACGTTCGGCTGAACGCGTCGAGCCGCATCCGCACGGCCGCGGCCGCCTCGGGGGACCAGCCCGCGGTCGCGTGCAGGTCGGCGAGCAGTGCGCTTCGCCCGGCGCTCCAGGTGGCGTCGATCGGGGCGGCTGCCTCCTCGCAAGGATGCGGGGTGGGCGCATCTCGCGTCCACACCCATGCGCCCGCGGCCAGGGCCGCGGTCCCCAGGACGACGAGCCCCACGCCGCGACGGACCGTCCTGGTGCCGAGCCAGGTGAGACGAGGCGCAAACAAGCCTCCGGAGGTTAGCAGCTGGTCACCAGCGACGTGGTTCTCGGCGCGGCGTGGGGGGAAAAGGCGCGATCCGTCGCGCCGCGCCGGGTCCCGAAACCCCTCGGCCGACCCGCGGGTGGGCGCGACACGAGTCGAGCCTGTTCCACCGTGCTCGATCCGAGCCAGCGGCCAACCGGGGACCAACCACGGGCCTGCGCTCGAGGGCGGCCTTCGTGCGTCCAGGGGGCGGGACCCCCGACGGCCCCCGCGGGACCGTGGCAAGGCCACGAACAAAGCCCCCGATCCGCAAGGTCGCGAAACCGGGGGCCTATCGGGTGGGCGCGACAGGATTCGAACCTGTGACTTCCACCGTGTGAAGGTGGCACTCTACCGCTGAGTTACGCGCCCGTGTGGTCCTCGAAGCCGGGGACGGGCTTATAGCCCGGAGACGCCGGACGTTGCAACGGCCTTCGTGCCCGGGCAGGCTCGCCCCGCGGGCGCCGAAGCCCGACCCTTCTACCCAGGAGCGCGCCGTGGACCGAAAGACCATCCAGACGCCCGATGCCCCCGCGGCCATCGGTCCCTACAGCCAGGCCATCGAGGTCTCCGGAGGCCGAACCCTCTACCTCTCGGGTCAGATCCCCCTCGACCCCGCGACGGGAGACATCGTCGGGGTGGACGATGTCCGCGCCCAGACCGAGCGGGTCCTGGACAACCTGTCGGCGGTGCTGCGCGCGGCCGGCATGACCTTCGACAACCTCGTCAAGGTCGGGATCTTCTTGTCCGACCTCGCCGACTTCGCCACGGTCAACGAGCTGTACGCCCGTCGCTTCGGTGCGTCGCCACCGGCCCGCGCCACGGTGCAGGTCGCGGGGCTCCCCAAGGGGGTGCGCATCGAGATCGACGGGATCGCCGTCGCACCGTAGCGCATTGCGCCGACGCCCGGGCGGCCGCGGGGCGCATCCGGGGCTGCTAACCTCGAAGTGTGGACGACGCGTCGGAGGACTCGCGCCCAGCGACGTCGGCCGAGCCCGATGCTTCGGGGACGCCCGATCCTCCGCCACCGCGTCGAGGGTGGCGGACGTGGGCCGCAATCGTCGGAGCGCTGATCCTGTCGTTGCTCGGCGGCTTCGTGTTGTCGGCGAGCAGCGACCCCGCCGCGTCCGTCGACGCCGCGACCGATGGCGATGCCGCGCAGGTGGGGGAAGGGACCGCCGAGCTCCCCGTCGCGCGTGTCCGGGGCGTCGTCCATCTCGAGCTGCCCCCCGCGCCGTCCCCCGACGCTGCGCAGCCCGACGCGGCTTCGGCCGAGGCCGAGGCAGGTGCGGCCGCATCCCCCGGTGCTCCCCCCGAGGAGGCGGTCGGGGCCGAGCGGGAGGTCGAGCTCGGGCCTCCCGCGGCGGGTAGCTGCCGCATCCGCCCCTGGCAACGCGGAACGCCGGTCGGGGCGATGGCCACCTGCGACGCCGCGGGCGCGTTCGAGGTCGTCCTCGACCCGGGCGTCGGAGGGCCGACGGCCTTCGAGGTGGAGGTCCCCGGACATCTTCGCGCGGTCGTGGTCGTCGACGTCCCCGTGGGCGGCATCGGTCGCCTCCCACCGGTCGCTCTCGGCCCGGCGCAGAGCGTCCGCGGCCACGTCGTGGATGGTCGAGGCGAGCCCGTGGCGGGGGCGTTGCTGGAGGCCATGCCGGTACCGAACCTCGGCGAGCCGGAGCCGTGGCGCACCACCAGCGGCGACGACGGGGCGTTCGCCTTCGACACCCTCCCGTCGGGGACGGTGACGATGCGAATCTCCAAGCCCGGGTACACGCCCACGCTCGCGGAGGCGATCGCGGGGGAGGACGACCTGCTCGTGGTGCTCGAAAAGCTCGTCGAGTTGCGCGGTACCGTGGTCGGTCCGCGGGAACGGCTGGCGCAGACCCGTGTCCGTCTGGAGGGGGGCTCGGTGTGGCCAGCGCGGGAGGTCCCGGTCGCGCCCGACGGGAGCTTCGTCATCGACGACATCCCCGACGACGTCTACGCGCTCGAGGCCGTGGTGACGTCCGAAGACGACGCGGGGCCGTCGCTCGCCTCGGTCCCGCTCGAGAACGTCACGGTGGACCTGGAGGCCACGCTCGCGCTGACGCAGGCGGTGATGGTTCCGGTTCGCGTCGTCGAGCCCGACGGGGATCCCGTCGCGCTCGCCCGCGTCACGCTCGGCAACAGCCAGATCGGTTTGCTGCAGCGCCTGGGGACCACCGACGCACAGGGACGCGTGCAGATGGGCCCCGTCGTGCCGGGTGACTACGTGTTGCGGGCCGACGCCGACGGCTATCTCTTGTCCGATCCCCTGCGGATCCGACTCGATGTCGGTGAGGTCCCCGAGCAGACGCTGGTGGTCGCGACACCCGCTCGCATCGCGGGACGGGTGGTCGACGACGAGGGGCGGCCGGTCGAAGGCGCCGCGATCCTCGTCTCCGGCGACGCTCTTTACACACCCGGAGAGTCGCTGGCGCGCTCGCGGATGTTCGAGACCGCCCTGGTCGCGGCGGCGGGTTCGCTGGGCGTCACCCAGGGGCCCGTTCCGGAGATTCCACTGTTCGCCGAGGAGGCCCGCAGCGCCGCGCAGCCCGTCTCCGATGCGGACGGGCGATTCACGATCGGCGACCTGGTGCCGGGCACCTACCGGCTCCGCGCCGTGCACGGTCTGTACGCCCAAAGCGAGGAGGTCGCGGTGCGGCTGCCCGCGCCGGGGACCGTCCGCACCGTCGAGCTGGTCCTGCGCAGCGGACATCGCCTGACGGGGCGCGTCGTCGACGGGAACGGCCGTCCGATTTTCCACGCCAAGGTGGTGCTCGGGGACGGGTCGACGTACTTCACCGACGACACCGGTGTGTTCGATGCCGGGTTCCGCCGGGGAACCGTCGAGCTCGTCGCACACGCGCAGGGCAAGGCGCCGCGCAAGACGACGGTGAGGATGCGAGGTGCCGCGCAGGATGTCGAGATCGCCTTGCCCGACGCACGGGCGCGGGTCGAGGGGCGGGTGCAGGACGGCAACGGTCGACCCATCGAAGGCGTGGAGGTCAGCATGCACTGGAGCGACGGCCTCGGCCCCTCGCGGGTCGCTTTCACCGACGACCGCGGCATCTATCGCTTCGAGGATCTCCCCGGCGGCGTGGTGGAGCTGGAGATCGTGCACCCGGCGTATCTCGAGCAATCGTTGCGGCTGCGCCTCGCGGACGACACCGCGGCGGAAGCGATCGACGCCACGCTCGTTCCCGGATGGGATCTGGAGGTCGTCGTCGTCGAGCAAGGCACGGGCGCACCGGTGTCGGGGGCGTTGGTGCGGGCCGGCAATCGCAGCGGGCTGACGGCCTCGGACGGCCGCGTCACGCTGAAGAACCTCGCGGGCGATGCCGTGGTGGAGGTGAACGCCACGGGCTTGTCGGGGCGACGGGCGACGGTTCGCGAGCCGGCCGGCGACGTCGAGTCGCTGGTGGTCGAGCTCGTGCCCGGCGGTGGGTTGCGCGGCACGGTCGTCGACTACGCCGGCGATCCCGTGCCCGGCGCCGAGGTCGTCGTGCGCGACCTCGACGGCAGCGAGCTGGCGCGCGTGCGGACGTCGGCCGCGGGCACGTGGTCGGTCGACGGCCTGCCCGAGGGCGACGTGGACGTCGAGGCATACCCGCCGCCCGGTCGGGAAGTGGAGCTCGCGGAGGTCGCGCAACGATCCGACGTGCTGCGGGGACACGTCACCCAAGACGTCGATCTGCGGTTTGACAGGCGGTAAACGGCACGACTAACGTGATCGAAAGAACTCGGACGGAACGCTTCATGAATGCGCCAACAATGCTTCGTCGGGTCCTCGTTCCTCTGGCCGCTTCGCTGGTGCTGGCCTGCAACGGCGACAACAAGCCGGTCGCGACCGCGCCGCCGACGAACGAAGACGCCGCCGGGGCCGAGCGCCACGGCGAGCCGGACGCCGACGCGAAGGCGGCGCCCACCGAGAAAGTCAAGGTCGTCGAAGGTGCACCATCGTCGTCCGACGAGCGATACGCTCTGAGCATCGAAGCCCCCGAAGGGACCGTCGGCCAGGAGGGCAAGGTGACAGTGCGGGTGGTCCCCAAGGAGCCCTGGCACATGAACCTCGACTTCCCGACGTCGCTCAAGCTCGACCCACCGGAGGGCATCGCGCTCGGCAAGGCCGACCTCAAGAAGGCAGACGCGACCAAGCTCGACGACGAGAGCTGCCAGTTCGACGTGACCTACACGCCGAGCAAGCCGGGGGAGCAAGTCATCACGGGAACGTTCAAGTTCGCGGTCTGCCAGGACGAGGCGTGCTCGCCCGTCACGGAGAACGTCGAGCTGAAGGTCGCAGTCAAGTAGTGGACGACGCCAAGGCTCGCATCGACGCGCTCGCCGGCGCCGTCTCCGACGAGTTCGAGACCACTCGTCGCATCCTCAGCTTCGACGAGTGGTTCGACCTGTTGTGCAAGGAGCCGACGATCCACGCCCGTTCGGCGGCGCAGTACGTCAAGGACGCGTTCGACCATTTCGGGCGTCGGGACGTTCGCACCCCGAGCGGCCAGATTTCGCGTCACCGCCTCTTCGATTGCGAGTTCGACGGCTGGCACCGCCTCGTCGGGCAGGAGGAGGCGCAAAACGAGCTGTACGAGGCGATCGAGGGATTTTGCCGGCTCGGTCGGGTCAACAAGCTGCTGCTCTTGGTCGGGCCCAACGGCAGCGCGAAGAGCACGATGCTGGAGTCGCTCCAGCGCGCGCTGGAGGTGTTCTCCCGAACCGACCGGGGAGCGATGTACCGGTTCTCTTGGGTGTTCCCCAATCGGCGCAAGACATCGGGGGGAATCGGGTTCTCGAGCCTGCCGGGGTTGCGCGACGCCCTGGGGGAGGAGACCTACGCCAAGCTCGGCACCGACGAGCTGGATGCCCGCATCACCGACGAGAACAAGGACCATCCGATCTACCTGATTCCGGTGTCGCAGCGGCGACGATTGCTGGAGGACATCTGCGCGAGCCACCCGGAATTCGTGATCTCGGACCCCATTTTGTACGGCGAGCTCTCGGCGAGGAACCGCAAGATCTTCGACGCGCTGCTCACGGGATACCACGGCGACCTGCGAAAGGTGCTCCAGCACGTCCAGGTGGAGCGTTTCTTCGTCAGCCGCCAGTACCGGCTGGGGCTGGTCACGGTCGAGCCCAAGCAGACCGTCGACGCGCGCAGCTACCCCGTCACCGCGGAGTCCGCGTACGCGAGCCTCCCGCCCACCGTGGGCGGGCAAGCCCTGTACGCCGTGCAGGGCGACCTGGTCGATGCCAACCGCGGGGTGATCAACTTCAGCGACCTGCTCAAGCGCCCCTACGAGCACTACAAGTATCTGCTGACCGCCACCGAGACGGGACGGGTCGCGCTGGATCACCTCGTGCTGGGGCTCGACATGGTGTTCACCGGGAGCTGCAACGACCTCGACCTCCTGGAGTTCCGCGCCCTGCGTTCGGGTGAGTACCAGAGCTTCCGGGCCCGCCTGGAGCTGATTCGCGTCCCGTTTTTGCTCGACTACCGCGTGGAGCGGAAGATCTATCAGGAGCAGGTCGGAGACATTCTCCGCGGCGTGCACGTGGCTCCCAACGTCACCAAGATCCTCGCGCTGTGGGGCGTGATGACACGGTTGCGTCGGCCCAACCCCGTGCACTACTCGCCGAAGATCAAGGGCGCGCTCGACCGGCTGACGCCGCTCGAGAAGGCCGACCTGTACGCCTACGGTCGCGTCCCCCGCGGCCTGTCCAGCGAGGAAGCCCGCGAGCTCTTGGCGGCCGTTCCGGCGATGTATCAGGAGCGATTCCCCCACGCGGTGGTGCGAGCCGAGGGCTCGGACCACATCCTCGGGGACTACGAGGGCAGCTTCGGCGCGAGCGTTCGCGACCTCAAGGCGGTCCTCTTGGCGGCCGCGTCCGAGCCGGGGACGACCTGCGTCACGGTGCCCAAGGTGTTCCGGGAGCTGCGGGAGTACCTGGGCGACTCGGCCAATCACCGCTGGATGGTGCTCGAGCCCCAGGGCTCGGGCTTCCACCAGCTCGACGGC
>CAZYSW010000194.1:3516-10009 GCA_964650105.1 uncultured Nannocystaceae bacterium | reverse complement strand
CTGATCGGCCTGTGCCAAGAACGCGGGGCGCTGGTGGAGGCGGCACGGCACGCCGCGACGTTGGCCCGCCAGACCGACGAGCCGGCGACCCGCGGGCAACGCTACATCGAGGCCGGGATGCTCTTCCACGACGCCGCGGCGGCACTGGCCGACGGGGCCGAGCCCACCAGCGACGAAAGCGAGGCCGACCTTCGCAAGGCCGCGTTCGAGGCGCTACGCCTGGGCCTCGATCTGCTGGAAGAGGCCAACGCACCGGTGTCGGACCGCGGACAGCTCGAGGTCGCATTCCGAGCGTCCGCCGAGCACGATCCCGCCACGGCGCTGCGGTGCCTCGAACGGCTGCTGCTGCACCAGGACCTCGGCCCCGAGCACCGCCTCGACCTCTTGCTCGAAGGCGTGCGGATCAGCCTCGCCGGCGAGGCGCTGGAGTCCGCAGAGCGGTTCGCCCACGACGCGCGCAAGCTCGCGCCGGACTCCGCGGCCGCGGTGCTGGCCAACGCCCGCGTCCTCGAGGCGACCGATCGGGTCGACGACATCGAGTATCTGGTGGAGAGCTACTTCGCCGGGCTGTCGGAGACCCCCGACTCCCCCGAGGAGGCCGCGACGCGCGTGGAGCTCTTGCTCCGCCTGGCCGAGATCCAGGCGTCGATCCCCGACAAGGCCATCGCGGCGTTGGAACGGGCCGCCGAGATCGACGCCTCGGCGCTGACGGCCTTCGACCGCAAGACCCTGGCGGAGCTCTACGAGCGGGCCGGCGCCACGGGCGCCCGGGTGCTGCGCAACCACCTGGAGCTCCTGGCCGTCGAGCCGCTGTACGAGCCGAGCCTCCGGGCGTTGGCGCGCCACTGTGCCGAGGCCGGCGACGTCGATCGGGCCCACGCCGTCTACGGGGTGCTCGCGCTCGCCGATCCCGAAGCCGACGACGCGCGTGCCTTCCTCGAGCAGCACAGAGAATCTCGGGCGGAACCCGGAGAGCTGGTCCTCGACGGCCTGGGTGGCACGCCGCCCGCCGACGCGGGGATGAGCCTCGTTTTGCTGGCGCTGTGGGAGGGCGGCGCCGCCATCTTGTCGGAGCACCTCCCGCGCGTCGACATTCCCCCCGACGCGCGCATCTCTCCGCTGGGAGACAGCTTCCTGGCCAAGGCCTGGAGCGACGCGCTCAAGCGCCTGGGCCAGAGCAAGGTCGCGCTGGTCGACGAGGCGGCGCTGTCCCTCGATCCGACCCACGCCCGCGACGTCCGGCTCGATCAGGGGTACTTCGAGGTTCGCGCTCAGCATCCGCCCATCATCATCGCCGGACCCCGCGCGCGAACGTCCGAGGATCCGGCCGAGCTCCGCTTCGCGTTGGGTCGGGCCATCTACTTCACCCGCCCCGAGGCGGTGTTCGCCGCCGGTTTGCGCCGCGTCGAGCTCTCGAAGCTGCTGTCGGCCGCGATGCTGGCGTTCCATCCCCGGCACGGCCGACGCAAGCACCACGTCAAGAACACCGACGACCCCGTGGCGAAGCTCAGCCAGGAGCTCGCGCGCAAGCTGCCGATGCGGGTCTCACGGCAGATCACCGCCGTCTTCAAGGACCACGAGCGCGAGCCCTTCGACAGCAGGGTCTGGCGCAGTCATCTGGTGCGCACCGGAAACCGCGTGGGGCTGACGCTCGGAGGCGACCTCTCGGCCGCCATTCGGGTCATGACGGCCAGCGACGAGACGCCCACCGGCGAGGCGTTGCGCATGCGCGCCGCGGCGGACGACGACCTCCGAGACCTCCTGTACTTCGCGACCACCGAGGCTTACGTCACGGCGCGTCGCAAGCTCGGCTACACCGTCACCGCCGCCGAGACCCAGGCCGAGGCCGATCCCGTGTGACGAGACGGCAGCGGTCGCCTGTAGCCCTCTACACGTCGTCGGGGCCGACCTCGGCGCAGCGAGACCACGTCGCCCGGCCACACCTCGGGGAGCGGGGGCGTCGGTGGTACGACCGAGGCCGTCGGCGCGATCGCGGGACACACCACCCTAGAGCCGAGACGCCGACCGTTCGCGGAATGCCCGAGCGCAGACTCGACGACGCGCGGCCTCCGCGAACGGTGGGGAACGATCGTCGGCTCAGGGAGGAGCGCCGCCGACGATCCACTCTTCGATGGTGTCGAGATCGGCTTGCGGGAGCGGAACGGTCATGTAGGTCGCGTTGACCGTCCCGGGCGGGTCGTCGGTCTCGACCGGCATCTGCAGCGTTCCGGGTGCCACGTCTTCGTGCGTACCGTTGAGCTTGTGCCAAAGGTAGGACTCCTCGAGGCTCCCGGGCTCGACCAGGTTCATGGTGATCGCCTGGGTCGGTCCCTTCTCCCCGACGAGCCGGTCATAGGCGTTCCCGGTGAGATCCAGGTAGAACCAATGCCCGCCCGTTTCGTGGCACTCCGACACGCAGGTGGCATCGATGATGGGCTGGATGTCCTCCGCGAAGCTGAGGTCGGTGCTGGGCGTGCCGGTCGATTCCTCGCTGCCTCCCGTGTCGGCACCGGTGGCGTCCGTGCCGTTGGTGGCGTTGGTGTCGGCGGCATCGTCTGCGCCATCGTCGTTGCATGCCCCGAGCGAAAGCGCGAGGCCGAGGGTGAGCAGAGGGAGGGAACGCGAACCGATCATGGGTGCTCCTTCGAAGGTCATCGTGGCGCGGGTCGATTGGACGATCTGTAGCGGATTCGGTGGACGGGCTCAAAACCGTCCAGAGATCACCAGCCCGGCGTGATCGCCCCCGATGGCGGGGGCAACCCGAAGGGCGTTTGCGGGGGTCGCGGAGGATCCCTTCCGTCGGTTGACACCGACGACCAAAAGCGGCACGCCGACCGCAAGGCCCACCGCGGCCGCCCCGAGCCCCACCCAGCCCATGAGGTTGGCGTTGTGCCCCTCCTGGTCCAGGCGATCGACCTCCTCTTGGTCGTCGGGCAGCATCAGCTTCTCGACCTCCTTTTGCTTGGAGGCGCTGATGGCCAGCCCGGCGATGCCTAAGCCGGCCCCGGCCGCACCCAACGCGATGAACACCGAGCCCCCGGCGATGAGGCCGCTGCCCGGTGCCGCCTTGCCGCGCTTCTTCTTTTTTCGTTTCTTCGGCGTGTCCGTGGGCGCGGCGGCGATCGGCGCTTCTTCGCCGACCTCCTGTTCCCGCTCGATGGCCTCGATGAGCGCCTCGGCGCGAGCGATCTGCCCCTCGGCTTGCGAGATCAGCGTGCCCGCGTCCGACGGATCGATCACCCGCCAGTCGGTGTGAACCTCGCCTGACCCGACGCGCTCGTAAAAGTGCAGGATGTCGAGCGCGACGCGAGACGTCTCGATGGCGCGCTCGGCCTCGTCGATGCTGCGTTCCTCGTCGGCGAGCTCCAGTCGGGTGTCCGCGGCCTCGATGAACGTCACCGGATCGCCGAGGATCGCCGCGTTCGATTCCAGATCCTCGGCCACCTTCTCGAGGTCGTCCGACTGCCGCGCCCCGGACACGGCGTCGCGGATCGCCTGTCGCTTGGTCTCGGCCGATTCGGGGGACAACCCCGCACCGTCCCCTGACGCCGTCGACTTCTTTTTCTTCTTCTTCTTGGCCCACAGGACCAGCGGGACCGCCGAGTTGGTCGTGCCGAAGGCCGCCATCGGGAGCGCGCGGACGCGATCGGCCGTGCGAGCCCCCGCCACCTCCGGCATCAGGCTCGATACGATGAACGCGACCGCGACGGTGGTCGCGGACATGGCTCGCATCGCTCGCGCTACGGTCACGGCGACCAGATTATCACGCCTGCGGGTGCCCTCGCCGAGCACCAGAAAGTCCCCCGAGGCGATGACACCGTCCCGACGACGTGGCTTGCGTTGCTCGACGCTCGAACCATGCCCGTGATTTCCCCGTCTCGCGCCTTGCCGGCGCCGCCGTGGACGCGTTGTCGGCCCATGCGAATTCTTCGAGTTTCGCTGGGCGACGCGATCGATCGTCAGCAAGATCGGAAAAGCCTGGGTGCTCGAACACCTCGAAGGCATTCCGTCATCGGTCGCGGCGGGGGACACGGCCCGGCGCCTGGCGTCTTCGTGCACGTCGGTGTCGAGTGTCGGGCCCGTGACCCGGGCTCGACCCGACGGGGTTCTCCCCGAGCACCGCGCCTCGGGCGGTCACCCTTCGGCAATGCACCGGCACACGGCGCCCCACAGGGCCCGGAACCGCGTCCGGTCGAACCCCGAACGGGTGATCAGCCAGTCGACGTGGGCGTGTCCCCCCTCCGGATCTCCGTAGTAGCCCATGACGTCCAGGTGATCCGCCCGCGCGATGTGGATGATGTCACCCCAGATCTGCGAGCGCGTCGGGACGATGCCGTCGTTCGCCGTGGGTGCAGGGATCTTGCCGTAGCCGCTGACGAGGGCCTCGACGTGCGCATCGGTGAGGGGGCCGAGGCGCTGCGGCGGCATGCGGCCCGCCAGTCGGTACAGCGCATGGTAGAGCGCGTGCGTGAGCTGGGCCGTCGGATCCAGGCCGGCCGCCATCACGCCGGCCAGCGAGGGCGGCCGCGCGCGGGTGATGACCGAGGCGTACCGCACCCCGTCGCGGTCTTTGGTCGACGAGTTGAAGATGTCCATCCCGTCGGGTGTGACCTGGGGAAGCAGCGCCTGGTCGCCGCGCACGTGCCCCAGGAACTTCTCCACCGACTGAGACTTCTCCTCCGAGAAGTCCGAGAGCACCTGGGCGTAGAGCTGATCCAGGATCGATCCCCCCAGCCCCACGAGATCGTCGAGCCGAATCAAGACGCGGGCGGCCTTGACCGCGCCGCGGATCGGACGACGACCGAAGCGGAGCGCGTAGATGGTGAGCACCGACAACAAGCGCAGGATCTTCTGACCGAGCACGCCCGTCGCCGCCGACGCCAAGGGCGATCCGTAGTGAGGCGCGGCGACCGTGATCACCGACCGCGTGCGCTGCCCGATCGCCTCGACGTCCACGTCCGTCGGCAGCGACACCGCGGGCGTGACGAGCAGGCGACAGTCGAGCCCCCCGCTCGAGTGCCCGACGAAGTGCAGCGGCTCGTCGCCGTCTCCGACGAAGCGCCGGACCGCCTCGGCCAGCTTCGCTGCACGGCTGCGCAAGGAGGCCGTCGGCAGGGTTCCGACCGCACGAACCTCCGCATCGATGCCGAGCTCGGCGAGACGGTGCTGCATCAGCTCCGTGACGCGCGCGAAATAGGTGAGCTCACCAACCCCGATGAAGCCGAAGAACCCCGGCACCAGGATGACGTGGTGCTTCACGCCCACCCCGACGGAGTTTATCAGCCACCCGCGTCGGCGACACCACGCCCGGCACGTCGACGTGCTCGAGGCCTTCACCGGTCTTCTCGAGTCCCACCACGCGCGAGCCGACGCGAGCTCGGTGCCGACGCCGGATGCGTCCGAAGCGTCCTGCACCGCCCTCGCGCCGGGCGATGCCCACCCGCGCACACGCGCTCGGTGAGATCCTGGCAAGGAGATCCTGGGGGTGGCCGCGTCTCGGTCCAGCCAGCGTCGACGGCGCGATCCCGAGTGCGCCGGCTCGGGCGTCGGTAGCCAGGGTGCTATGCTTCGTTGCGCCATGGTGGGTGGCCTGGGTATCCCCCTCGTCTCGGCGCTCGCCCTGTCGGGGCTCGCCGAGGTCGAGCTGCGCGACAGGCCACGGGCCCCTCAGCCGATCATCGGGGGAGAGCTCACGGAAACCGGCGAGTTCGACGGCGTCGTCGCAGTGTTTCGCGAGGGCGGATTTCTGTGCACGGGCACGGTGGTGGCACCCCGGATCGTCTTGACGGCCGCCCACTGCCTGAGTGGCGTGACGCAGCCCCAACATATCCGCGTGTACTTCGGCGACCGCCTCGATTCCACCATGTCGGTCGGCGTGGTGCGCTTCGGTGTTCACCCCGACTTTTGCCCTCCCCCCGAGTGCAAGGAGGACATCCACGACTACGGCTACGTGGAGATCGCGGCCGACTTCGTGGTGCCGGGCGGTTTTCTGCGGCCCATCGTCGACCAGTCGGAGTGGGACCAAACCATCGTGAAGGGGGGCGAGGTGACGCTGGTGGGCTATGGCGAGGACCCGGACGTCGGCGGCCTCGACAAGGGCATCGGGATCAAGCGCAAGGTGACGACCACCATCAAGCGCTTCAGCGCGAAGGGGCTGGAATTCTTCGCGGGTGGAAACAACAAGGACTCGTGCGAGGGTGACTCGGGCGGCCCCGCCTTCGTCCGCCTGGAGGACGGCACCTGGCGCCTGGCGGGAATCACCTCCCGCGGGTCGGCCCCCTGCGGAGACGGAGGCTATTACGGCGCCCCCTATCCCGCCTTGTGTTGGCTCCGCGAAGAGACCGGCGTCGATCTTCTCGGGGCGCGCTGCAGCGACTGTGACTGCCTGGACCTGTCCCCCCACACCGACGACGGCTGGCGGATCGCCCCCCACGAGCCCCCGCGCGGGGCGCGCGCGCCGCCACCACAAACACACAGGTTGAATCCGAGGCCC
>CAZYSW010000194.1:0-3506 GCA_964650105.1 uncultured Nannocystaceae bacterium | reverse complement strand
CCCCGCCTGGCTCTTCACCCTCCTGCTCCCCTTCTTCCCCCGCCCCCACCGCAAACGTCACATCGCCTGACCGCGACGGCTGCGATGCCCCGTCGGCTCCGTCGTGCCACGCCCGAGCCTTGCGACGCGGGGGTCAGCGCCTCTTTTTTCGCTTCTTCTTTTTTCGCTTCTTCTTCACGGCGGGCGGCGTCGCGGCTTCTTCGGCCGTGGGCTCGTCGTCCACCTCGACGAGCTCCGGGTCGGAGCCCTCCGCCGCGCGGGGGCGCAGCTTCACATGCTCGAGGTAGGCGAGGCCCTGCTCGCTCTCCTCCCAGTGTCGCCCCTTGAGCACGATCTCGTGGGTCTCGAAGCCGGGCGCCGTGATCCGAAAGCGGTGGGTCTGCGACACGTCGAGGTTCATGACCTGAACCCCGGGCGTGTACCCCACCAGCAACGAGAGTGCCGCGCCTTCGGTGTTGCTGCGCAGCTCGAGCGTGGCCGTGTCGTCGGTCTTGGTGCCCACCTTGGGCGGCGGCGCGTCGGGCAGCTCGGGCTCGGGTGCGCCCGGCTCGACCGGATCGAGATCGATGATCACCGGCGCCGCGAGCTCGGTGCCCTTGAGCACGCGGACGCGTGGGACGTGGCCGGGCGCCGTGACGGCGACCATGTACTCGCCGTCGACGGGGAGGTTCTCGAACCGAGTCGACGGTCCTTCGCGCACCATCCACACCCGCGACCCGGGCGGCGTGGAGTCGAGTTGAACCGTGCCGTACTCGGTGTCGTCTTGCCGCGCGGCCCGGGCCGCCGCGAGCTCGGCCTCGGCCTCGGCCAACGCCTCGGCATCCCGCTTCTGGATGACGTCCCCCTCGAAGAGATCGGTCTGCGTGTAGAGCACCCATCCGAGCCCCGCCGCCAACATCAGCGACAGCAGGATCCATGGCCACGCCCCCAGTCCACCGCGCGGCGCCTCCACCACCTCGGCGATCGGAAGGCTGGACGGCACCGGCGAGGCGGTGACCGGAGCCGGCATGAACGCGGGCAGATCGGGCCCGTCGACCGACGGTGCCGTCGGATCGATCGCCCCCGGCTCTTCGACCGCACCGAGGTCCGACAGCGCATCGTTGATCGCCTCCACGGCGTCGTCCGTCACCGATCGACGCGTGGCCTCGACGGGCGAGGGGTGCTCGGGGGCGACGGCGGTCGCCTCGACGCGTCCGGGGATCGACGGTCGCAAGGCCTCCGTCGTGGTGATGTCGTCGTCGCTTCCGGGCTCCAGCAGATCGGCGAGGCCGGAGAACGACGGGGGTGCTCCCGCGACCGCCGACGGTGCCGGTGCGCCGTGCATCGGCGTCGAAGGCCTTCCGAAGGTGCTCGCCGCCTCCGGATCGGGCACGTGGACGTCGTCTCGCCGCTCGCTCGTCGTCCCGTGCGAAAGACCGTGTTCCGGCCGCGAGATCGGGTGGCTCGCCGGATCAGTGGACAGGCCCAACGCGGTGAAGATGTCGGGCGCGGGGGGCCGACCTTCGAGGCCTTGCATCACGACGAGACTACTACAGCGCGCCCACCCCGGGGCGATCCGGTCCGGCACCGGTCATCGAATCAGCCACTGGGCCCAGCCCTCGATGTGCTCGCGCAACAGCACGTGCTCCATCGCGGCCAGGGCCAAGAACGGGCCGAACGGAACCCGCCGCCCCATCACCCCCGCGTCGGGATCCTCTTCGCCGAGCTCGGGGTCGTCCCCGTGCACCGCCTCGAGCTCGGTGTTGGCGAGCTGTCGCCCCGAACGCAACAGAGGAACCGACACCAGCACACCTTGCACGGCACCGGCGCCGATGCACCACAACAGCCCCGGAAGCCCGGTGAACGCCCCCACCATCAACAGCAGCTTCGCATCGCCGAGCCCCAGCCCTTCGATGCCCCGGACCTTCAAGTAGAACAGGCGAATCCCCGCGAACAGCAAGTAACCCGACGCCCCCGCCGTCGCGCTGGCCCAAAGGGGCACGCCGAGCACGTCGGGGAGGAGCGCGGCCATCAGCACCCCGACGCCGGCCATGGGTAGAACGATCGCATCGGGAATGATCCACAGGTCGAGATCGACATAGGTGATCACGAGCAAGGCCACCCCGTAGACGAACCATAGCTGCCAGCTCAGGAGGGCGGCTTCGTGCCCTTCGAGGAGCGGAACGTAGACGTGCTTCATGTACAACGCGAAGCTGAGGAACCCGACCAGCAGCTCGACCACCAGATAGCGGATCGCGACGGGCTCCTTGCAGTGGCGACAGCGACCGCGCAGAAGCAGGTACGAAACGACGGGGATGTTGTCCCAGGCCGCGATGGGCCGCTCGCAGTGCGGACAACGTGATCGCGGTGACACGATGCTCAGGCCGCGCGGCAGCCGGTGGATGAGCACGTTGGCGAAGCTCCCCCACAGAAGACCCCATACGAAGGCGCCGATCCGCATCCACGGCGACAAGAGCAGCGCCACGACGGGCTCGGGCACCGCGACCGGCCGCCCCGCCGGTGCCGGATCCGCAAAGAAGGCCGCCAGGAGCCCACCCAAGGCCATGTATCCCGGCGCCGTCATTCACGTCCCCTGCACGCGACCCCATGATACGGCACGCGCCGTGGCCGTGCCCGCGCCTGTCGATCGCCGCCCGCGTCATGAACGGACACGCCGCGCCTGGTATCCTCGCGCGCGATGACGGCGGCGCCCGGCAGGACCATCCGCGCGCGGTGCCTTGGCCTGGCGCTGTGCCTGATGCCGCTCGCTTGCGGGGAGGATGGTCCGACCGAGGGCGCGCTCCCCCACCCGGGGGCGAGCCGCGACGGTGCGGCGCCCGCCGTCACCGACGTGCGTAGCCTCCTGGCCGCGCTCGGCCAGAGCCACGCCACGGTTCGCCGCGCGATCGGGAGCCACCGCCTCCACTGGACCGGCACCTTCGAGCTGACCGTCCCCGAGGCGACCGAGCCTCCGCGCGTGGACGGTCCGGCCGTTCGGCCCCAGGCCGTGCAAGACGAGCTGTCGCTGGTGTGGGTGGCTCGCGACGGCGGGCTTCGCTTCGCGTTGAGCCAGCACAACGATCACGACCGCGGGCGGGACGTCGTCGTCGACGGGGAGCGCATCTTCGTCAAGCAGCGCCATCGACGTTGGGTCGAGGCTCCACTCGAAACCGATCACTACGAGGTGTGGCTCGACGACGCGCAGCATGCCATCCACGACATCGTGCAGCTCGCCGCACCGGCACTGGCCATTGCGATCGAACCCTCCGAAGACGGGGCCGAGCTGCACGTCCGCCTGTCGACCAGCGACACCATCGACCGCGAGCTCTACCCCACCGGCGCCGGTCGAGGTTGGCGTCAGGGCGCGACGCTCGAGGAGATCCGGGGCGAGATCGTCCTGGACGCCGCCACCTCCACCTGGCGGTCGGCCGATGTGTACGTGCAGTATGCGCTCCCGGGCCCCGACGGCCGCATCCTGCGCGGTACGAACCACGTTCGAGGGACGGTGGAGCGTCTTGCCGAGGGGG
>CAZYSW010000193.1:760-10016 GCA_964650105.1 uncultured Nannocystaceae bacterium | reverse complement strand
ATGCGACGCATGGACGAGGACGAGTCGCTGTTCGACGATCCGACGGCCGTCGTCGCCGACGTGGGCCGCGTGGCGGCCGTGGGCGATCGCTACCGCCTTTTCGTGATGCTCGGCTACAGCCGCGACTACGGGAGTTGCGGAGGCTTCACCGGACACAACGGCGACTCCGAGCGCGTCGTGCTCGATCTCGCGGCCTGGCCGGCCGGAGGGGCCGGGGGGGTGGTGATGCACGGCGCGTACACGGCCGCCCACGAGGGCACGATCAACGACCACGGCCAGCGCTTCACCCTCGGCGAGCTCGACGCGCTGGTGATCGACCTCGACCCCGTGTCGGGGGAGCCGCGGTGGGTGGTGTTTCCGTCCGCCGACAAGCACGCGACGTACGCCTCCGTCGACATCTGCGAGGGCGTGTCGGTCTTGCCGTGCATCGACGAGGACTGCGCTCCCGACGGGGCCGCGGATCCGACGGTCTTCGATCTCCTCCCCGAGGCGTTCAACGCGGGTGAGGAGGAGGCGCCCCGCGTCGACGATCTCTCCGTGGCCGGCTTCCCGGGCGATTGGGCGTGGGCCGATCAGCCGTTTTGCGGCGGTCTGGGGGGGTCTGGTTGCTCGTCGGCGGTTCGGGAGAAGCTGCTGATCGATCCGTTCGAGTAGGATCGCGCCCATGCTCGGTGCTCGCGGCCTGGCGATCGGGGTCCTCGTCGTGCTCACGGGCGCGGTGGCGTGCGAGCGGCGAGGCCTCGACGAAGCCGACCGGGCCGCGATCCACCGGGTCCTCGACGCCCAGCGCGATGCCTGGAACCGCGGCGATCTCGAGGCGTTCATGAACGGCTACGAGCGCGGCCCGGCCGTGATCTTCACGTCGGGCGGGAAGGTGCGCCGCGGGTGGGACGAGACGTTGGCCGCCTATCGCCGCCGCTACGTCGAGGGGGACGGCCATGGGGCAGCTCGCCTTCTCCGACGTCGAGATCCGGGAGCTCGGTCCCGACGCCGCGATCGCCCTGGGTCGCTTCACGCTGTCCGAGACCCGACACGCCGGCGGCGGCACCTTCACGCTCGTGTTCTTGCGCACCGAGAAGGGCTGGCGCATCGTCCACGACCACAGCTCCGCCGATGCGGACCGAGCGGTCGACCGAACCTCGAGCTCGCGCACGGCGGCGCGGCTCGACGCACGTCCGTGTCGATCGCCCGTGGACGCCTCGGTCGTCTGCGCTGGCGTCGAGCGCGTCGGTCCCTCGTGAGGTCGTGTTCGAGGCCGAGCGCGGGCGCGGAGGCGGTGT
The DNA here is from genome assembly GCA_964650105.1 of uncultured Nannocystaceae bacterium. GTDB lineage: Bacteria > Myxococcota_A > Polyangia > Nannocystales > Nannocystaceae > CAZYSW01. Next base: position 8,736 of record CAZYSW010000193.1, on the reverse strand, counting down.
GAAGGTCTCGCCATCGGAGCCGGTCGTCGCAGCCTGCCCAGGTGGAGAGCACGCGTGCGCGGTGGCGCCAGCGGGCCGGCCAGATTTGGCGACGCTTGCGACTGGGACGCCGACGCGTGTGGACCGGGCAGGGGCGCGTTCACGTCGAGGTTCGCGCGCCGATGGGTCCGCGACGCGAGGCGTTCGCCGACACGTTGCGCTCGGTCGTCGAGTCGCTGCCGGGGGTGGCCTGGGCGAGGCTGAACGCTCCGATCGGGCGCGTCGTCGTCAGTGGTGACGTCGCGGCCCTCGACCCGGAGCGGCTGGTGCGGGTCGTCGAGGGCGTCGAGCAGCTCTTCGCCATCGACGCCCGTCCGTTCTGGAGGACCCGCCGCGACAATCCGGCAGACCGGGAGCCGCTGGTTCGCTTCGCGGTCGAGCTGGGCGCCGATGCGACCGCCTTCGCGCTGGGCCTGGTCGGACGTGCGCTCGGGGCCGAGACCCGGGCGGGGCAGATCGACTTCGCGGCCATCCTGTCGCTGCTCGACGGGGTGCCCCAGCTCCGCAGCAGCCTCGAGCGCATGCTCGGACCGGCCACCATCGAGTTGCTCCTCAACATCGCGCAGGCGGGCACCCAGGCCCTGCTCCAGGGAACGAGCGGTCCGGTCCTCGACGTCGCGGTCCGCGTCCTTCGATTGCGACGACACCAGGCGATGCGAGCCACCTGGGAGCGGCGAGAGCCGCAGTTGTGCGCCGAGCCCGAGCAACACCTGGAGGTCGAGCCCGAGGTCGGGCATCGTCCCGTGCCTTTGCGGCACGGGCCCATCGAGGACTACACCAACAAGGCGGTCCTCGCCTCGCTGGGCGGCTTCGGGTTCGGGGTCGTCTCGAGCCACGACGTGTCGAGCTCGACGGCCGTGATCTTCGGCGGGATTCCCAAGCCGGCCAGGGTGGGGCGCGACGCGTTCTGCAGCCTGCTCGCCCGCAACCTGGCGCGTCGCGAGATCCTGGTGATGGATCCCGACGCGCTCGTCCGGCTCGATCGCATCGACGATCTGGTCATCGACGGTCGCCTGCTCCGTCCCGCGGGCGGCCGTGTGCAGGAGATCGTGATCCTCGACGGCATCGACGAGCGAGAGGCACGGCGACGGATCCTCGAGCTGCTCGACCCGGCGCGGCCGACCGAGGTCCGAACCCGCGACGATTGGAGCCTGCGTCCCGCCTCCGCGTCGTCGTTGCAGCGTCGTCGGGAGCTGGAGTCCCGCCGTCGAGCACAGGCGCGCTCCGGCGGCTGGACGTTGACCCTACACAAGCGCGGTCGCGCGGTCGCGGTAGCCTTCCTCGCGCCCATCGGTGATCCGGAGATCCAGGCGCTGGTGGCGGTGGCCCGCAAGGCCAAGCTGCGCATCATCGCGACGTCGGAGGGCGCCGGGCCGGCGGACGAGAACGGGGAGGGGCCGCCGACGCCCGTCGCGTGGATCGATCCGGACGAGACGGTCGCGGGCGGTCCGGCCTTGCCCGTCTCCATCCGGCGATTGCAAAGCGGTGGTCGCGGGGTCCTGTTCGTGGCCCGTGGAGCGTCCCCGGGCCTGCTGGCGGCCGACTTCGGCGTGGGGCTGCCGGTCGCCGGCGAGCCGCCGCCCTGGGGCGCGTCGCTCATCGCGGCCTCGGGATTGAGCGATGCACGGCTCGTGCTGCAGGCGGTCGCGGCCAGTCGCGACGCTTCGCGCCAGGCGGTCTACCTCGCCATGGTGGAGGCGGCATCGGGGCTGGTGTTGGCCACCGCAGGGCTGCGCGCGCGGACGGTACGACGGATCATGACGGCCACCAACGCCGCGTCCCTGGTGGCCATCGGCAACGCGATCCGTCTCGCGCGGGGGATCGAGACCGACGCGTACGTGCGCCGGGCCGTCCCGATCCCCTGGCACAGCCTGGAGGTCGACGATGCGCTGGCCCGCCTTCGCACCTCTCGCGCCGGCCTGTCGTCGCGGGCCGTGGCCGAGCGACGGGCCCACCCCGAGGCCTCGAGCTCGCCCGTGCGGGCCTTTGCCGGCATGCTGCTGGACGAGCTCACCAGTCCGCTCGCCCCCGTGCTGGCGGCGGGGGCCGGGCTGTCGGCGATGGTGGGCTCGGTCGTCGACGCGGGGCTCATCGCCGGCGTGGTGGGGATCAACGCGATCGTGGGCGCGGCGCAGCAATACCGGACGGGCCGCGTCCTGGCGTCTCTGTCCGCCCACGAGCGAACCGCCACCCGCGTGCGCAGGGACGGCGCCGTGCGATGGGTGGAGCCCGACGCTCTGGTCCGGGGTGACGTCATCGAGCTCGAGGTCGGCGACGTCGTCCCGGCCGACGCGCGGGTGATCGAAGCCGATGGCCTCGAGCTCGACGAGTCCAGCCTGACCGGCGAGTCGCTGCCCGTGGCCAAGGGGGCCGCGCCGTCGTACGCCCCCGCGATCGCGGACCGAACCTCGATGATCTGGGCGGGCACCAGCGTGGCGGCCGGATCGTGCGTCGCGGTGGTCACGGCGGTCGGGCGAGACACCGAGGCGCAGCGCGGCATCGCCGGGGTCGAGCCGCCGCCGACGGGTGTCGAGGTCCGCCTGGCGTCGCTGACCAACCTCACCGCCCCCCTGGCCGCCCTCAGCGGTGCCGCGCTCATCACCTCGGGCGTCGCCCGCGGACGTCCGCACGAGGAGGTCGTGGCCTCCGGCGTCTCGCTGGCCGTGGCGGCGATCCCCGAGGGGCTCCCCGTACTGGCGCTCTTGGCCGAGCTCGCTGCGGCGCGTCGCCTGTCGCGACGCAACGCCCTGGTGCGCAACCCCGGGGCCGTGGAGGCCCTGGGCCGCGTCGACGTCTTGTGCGCCGACAAGACCGGGACGCTCACCGAAGGCCGGATTCGGTTGCGGGAAGTCTCCGATGGCCAGGCCGAGGCGACGATCGACGCGCTCGACGAACGCCACCGCTCGATCCTCGCGGTGGCCTTGCGGGCCAGCCCGGAGCAGACGGAGGAGTCCCTGCCGCACGTCACCGATCAGGCCCTGTTCGACGCCGCCGCGCCCCTCGAGTTGGAGCCGCGCGGGACGGCCGAGAGCTGGGAGCGCGTCGCCGAGCTCCCCTTCGAGCCGGCACGGGGGTATCACGCCGTCCTGGGCATCCGTCGGGGGGAGACGATGTTGTGGGTCAAGGGCGCGCCCGAGGTCGTGATCCCACGGTGCACGTCCCGGCGTACGCGGGGAGAGGCGATCGAGCCGGTGGATTCCGCCGGTCGCGAGGCGCTCTTGCGGCACGCCATCGAGATGGCCGCGCGGGGGCTCCGCGTGCTGGCGATCGCCGAGCGGGTGATCGAGCCGCGGCTCGAGCTCGCCGACAGGCACGTGGGGGATTTGGTGTTCCGCGGCCTGGTGGGGTTCGTCGATCCGGTGCGTCCCTCGGCCCGCGAGGCCATCGGCGATCTTCGTCGCGCGGGCGTGGGCGTGGTCATGATCAGCGGCGATCATCCCAGCACCGCGGCGACGATCGCCGGAGAGCTGGGAATCCCCGCCGAAGGGGTGCTCAGCGGCCCCGAGTTGGAGGTGCTCTCCGACAGCGAGCTCGACGCCCGCATCGAGGGCGTTTCGGTGTTCGCCCGGGTCACCCCGGCGCAGAAGGTCCGCATCGTGCGGGCGTTTCAGCGCATCGGCAAGACGGTGGCCATGACGGGGGATGGTGCCAACGATGCGCCCGCGATCCGTCTGGCCGACGTCGGCATTTCGTTCGGCGCACGGGCCACGTCCGCCGCGCGCCAGGCCGCCGACGTGGTGGTCACCGACGACCGTATCGAGACCATCGTGCATGCGGTGCTCGAGGGCCGCGCGCTGTGGCGAGGCGTACGCGATGCCGTCGCGCTCTTGGTGGGCGGCAACGTGGGAGAGATCGCCTTCAACCTCGCCGGAGGGCTGCTCGAAGGCCGCGCGCCGCTCAACGCCCGGCAGCTCCTTCTGGTCAACCTGTTGACCGACACCTTTCCCGCCCTCACCATCGCCGTGCGTCCGCCTTCGGGCGGCGACCCCCAGGCGCTCTTGCGCGAGGGGCCCGAGGCGTCGCTGGGTCGAGCGCTGGATCGCGACATCGTGTGGCGTGCCACCGTCACGGCCGGAGCTGCGAGCGGGGCGTGGCTGGTGGCGCGGCGTCTGGGCTCGGCGCGGCGGGCCGACACCGTGGGCCTGCTCGCGCTGGTGGGCACGCAGCTCGGCCAGACGCTGGCCCTCAGCCGCGGAAGCCCGCAGGTCCTCGCCTCGGGCCTGGGCTCGTTGGGCGCGTTGCTGCTCGCGGTCGAGCTCCCGGGGGTCAGCCACTTCTTCGGTTGTCGACCACTGGGTCCGCTCGGCCTCGCCCAGGCCGCGGTGGCCAGCGCCCTGGGAACCGGCGTGGCGCTGGTCGGACCGCGCCTGTCGGAGTGGCTGGCCGACGACGCCGCGGGCCGCCTCGCACGACGGCCCGACGTGGGATCCCCACCGGCCTTCGCCACGCCGCTCGACAGGCTCGCGCGACGCTGCGGTCCCGATTCGATCCTGGGCGTCGAGCGTGGGTCCACCGGGCGGGATGACCGAGGCATCGGTGGGCCGCGGCCGCATGTGGGGAAGGCTCGCCGGCCAGGACTCTGGTCATCGGTCGCAACGCGAGCGGCCATCTCCAGGGGACACCTGTACCTACCTGCAGTCGGCGAAATCTCGATGATTTCACGGATGCACGGGCTGGCCCGCACTTTGCTTCACCAGAGGGACCAGCGAGGAGCCAGCGATGAGACGAACCGTTCTGCTTGCCACCATTCCCCTCTCCTTGGCGGTCGCGACCGGGTGCAACGAACACCCGCTGAAGGAGACCGAGTACCAACACGAAACCGGCATCGACTCTTTCGGTGGCACCGAGGGCGAGGCGTCCAGCGACGACGGTGCGACCGAGGGAGCGGACGGTGACGACGGCTGGTCGGAGTCCGGCGACGCGGGCACGAGTGGCGACGTCCCCGATTGCGGGGGCGACCACATCGAGATCACGAAGTCGGTACCCACGGTCGTGCTCGTCCTCGACAAGTCCGGCAGCATGACCTCCAACACCTGGGACCACGACGGCACGCCGGCCACGGCTCCGATCACCCGGTGGAAGAGCCTCCACGGGATCGTCAGCGACCTGTTGACCGACGCGGGGTCGACCATCGCATTCGGTGCCGCGCTGTTTCCCGCCGCGGACGCAGGCAACGGATCCGCGGCATCCGCCTGTCGCATGGCCGACGGCGTCGAGGTCCCCGTCGCGCTCGACAACGCCGCGGCGATCCTGGCCGCCATCCCCGGCGCGGGCGCCAAGACGGCCGGGGGTACCCCGGCCCGCCAGGGGGTCCTCAACGCGCTCGACCACCTGGTCGACACGACCACCGACGGTCCCAAGGCGATCGTGCTGGTGACCGACGGCGCGGCCAATTGCGTGCCGGGCAAGGACGCGTACTGGCGCCACTACGACGACGAGCTCGAGCTGGTCGTCGCGTCCGCCAACGAGGACAACGACATCCCGACCTACGTGGTGGGCATCGACATCGTCGACGGGATCGACCCCGACACGGGGCGCAACGTGTACGAGGAGCTCCAGTCCGTTGCCCTGGCCGGCGGCGTGGCGCGAACGGGTGAGCAGAAGTTCTACAACGCCCTCGATCACGCCACCCTGCAGGGCGCGCTGCAGGACATCGCCGCGCGCGTCGAGTGCACGATCTCGCTCGACCGACCGGCAGCCCACCCCGACTTCGCGACCCTCGAGATCGCGGGGGAAGCCTTCGCGCAGCTCGAGTCTTGCGAGGACGGCGACGGGTGGCGGTGGACCGACGCTTCGGCCCCCTGGAACACGATCGAGCTGTGCAACGCGGCCTGCGATCGCTTCCGCGAGGTCGGCGAGCTGGACATCGACTACACCTGCCCGCCCGAGGGCTGACCGTCCCTCAGTTGCAGGCCACGTTGGCGACGACCTGGCCGGGCCCGTGGTTGGCGTAGATCGACGAGCCCTGGTACCAGACGTTCTGGTTCACCCCGAATCGGGGGAGAGGGCCGAGGTTGTTCCCGTAGGTCGCGCACGAGAACCCGGGCTGGGGTAGGGCAGTCACCACGCTGAAGCTCTGCGCGGTGCTGGCCGGGTTGGCGGTCACCAGCTTGCAGTAGATGTCGGCATCGGCCTGATCGCACCCCGACGCACCGGCCCACGTACAGGTCCCGTGGCAGTAAAGCTGCGGCACGGCGGAAAAGTCGAACAGACACCCGTCGCAGCCCACCCCGGGGTAGGGCTGCCCCGCCGTGTCGCAGTGCTCGTAGGCGGCCTGCACGAGGTTGTCGCCGCAGTGGGGCCCGAGCGCGGCACATCCGGGCTGACACCCGCCGTAGGACCCGTCGTTCGTCCCGTCGTCGCAGGCCTCGACGCCCGCGTGGACGTGACCATCGCCGCACGAGGCCGCCTCACAGGTGCTCAGGCAGTCGTCGGTCTCGTCGGTGTTGGCGTCGTCGCAGGCCTCGCCCGGCTCGGTGATCCCGTTTCCGCAATGGGGGGCCCCGTCGCTCGAGCCGGGGCCGGTGTCGGTGTCGCTGGTCCAAGGACCGCGTTCGGTCGCCGCAGCGGTGGCCGGGTCGGCGGTGGTGGGCAGGGGGTCGACGCCCGTCGAGCCGTCACCCGTCGTCCCGTCGTCGTCGTGCGACGACGAGGTGGCCGAATCGTCGGTGTCGTGCGGACCGGAGGTCTCGGGCAGGCCGAAGGTGGCAAAGCCCCCGTCCTTGTCGACCGTGCCCACCGCGCACGCGCCCACGAGCGCAATCGTCAGAGCGGAACCCAGACCCCGCATCCATCTCCGTTGTTGCACGAACGCGCGCCCGAGCCAACCCCGCTTGCCGCCCCCGGGGACCCCGTGCCGTACCAAAGGGGGCCGGGTGTGCCCGGCTCGAGGTCGTGGTGTGACCCGTCACCGGGGCTTCGGCGGTGGAGTCGAGTCGGCGGTGCGCAGGGGGGGCGCGATGGGCCTGGGCACCAGCGGACCACCCGGGAACACGTTTGCAGGCGCGAGGGAGCCGAGCGACGAGCGACCATCGACCGCCCTGGACAGGCCGAGGGCAGGTACCGTGCTGGGCGTCGCGGCGGCGGCGGGGGGGTCCGTGGCGCTCTCGCCGGTGTCGATCGGTTCGACCAGGGCGGCGGGCAGGGCCTCGGGCCAGGGCGCCTCATCGAGGATCGGTTCGCGCGGCGCGTCCGGCCACGCCTCGTCGTCGACCGGCTCGTCGAGCAGAACGACCTCGTCGTCCAGAACGGGGGCTCGGGCCGCGTACACCATGTCGTCGACCAGCCGCGAAGGCTCGGCGCTCCGCTGGATGGCGGTCGGCTGTGGGCGGGGTGTCTCGGCCCGCGCCGCACGGGCGCCCGACTCCGCGGAGACGCCCGCGGCGACGATTGCGAAGACGGCCGCGGCCGTGGCCACGCCCGCCAGGCCGTAGCGCCACCACTGCCCCACGTCGAGTTGGGATTCGACCAGCGTCGGGCGGGCCAGGTATGCCCGCGTCGCACGGTTGGACGCACGGCGAGATGGAACGAAGGTCCCCGCGTGCTTCTCGATGGCCTGCACCACGGTGCGCGGAGTCTCGAGCGGGACGATGATGAGGTCCCCCCGGCCTTCGCGATCGAGAGCCCGCATCGTTTTTCGCTCGACGTCGCGATCGAGCGGCTCGGCGACGCAGACCACCCGCAGCCCGCCCGAATGCGTGCGCAACGATCGGCGAAGGGCCGCCTTGGCGCTGGATCCCGACTCCAGCCGCACCCGCCAGCCGCGGGCGGCGAGGGAGTCGGCCACCACGCACGCGGCAGCGCGCAATGGTTCGGCGCAGTACAGCGTCACCGAGCGGGGCGCCCACGGAATGGCCGCGGCACGACGGGTGGAGCGGGACTGCGATCGCGTTGAGGGGAATGTGGGACTCGTGACCACCTTGCGCCACAGATACGCC
>CAZYSW010000193.1:0-750 GCA_964650105.1 uncultured Nannocystaceae bacterium | reverse complement strand
GGGCCTCGACCGCCGCCAAGAAAACGCACGATCTGCGAGGCACCCAGCACCGCGCTCGTTCCGGCGAGCGCGAGCGCACCGTCGTCGGGGGACAACGCGGCAAGGGGCCGCCGCCCGGTCGCGCCCGCGATCGCTCGCGCTTCGGTGGCGCTCGTGAAAAGAAGTGGGATTTCCAGCGCCTGAACGCCATGTCGAAAGCGTTGCTCGAGTCGTGCCCCGGCCGTGGGCGCGTGCTCGATCAACGGGGCTCGACGAGGTCGGCGCGGCCCTGCAGGCACATCATGGTGGCGGTCATCCGCGCACAGTGACGCTCGTCGCCATCGTTGCGGACGTACACGTCACAGTCGACGACCGTCAGCGTGCGCCCCGGCTTGACCACCCGCGCGACCGCGCGCAACCGGTCGCCCGCGGCCGGCGCGAGCAGATGAATCGAGAAGTGGGTGCTCAGGACGGCGCTGTCGGGCGGAAACAGGCTGAAGGCGGCGTAGCCCGCCGCGGAGTCGGCGATCATCGCCTGCACCCCCGCGTGGAAGAAGCCGTGCTGCTGACACAGGTCGGGCCGGTAGGGGAGCTCGATCTCCACTTCGCCGGGGTCTACGCGGACCAGCTTCGCGCCGACGAGCCCCATGATCGTCTGTTGCGCGAAGCTGGCCCGAACCTTGGAGGCGTAGGCGGGGTCGCGCGGCTGAAACGACGTCACGACGCCACCTCACGGAGACGTTCGAGCGACGCCTCGAGGCCGACCGGTGC
>CAZYSW010000192.1:0-10048 GCA_964650105.1 uncultured Nannocystaceae bacterium | reverse complement strand
TGGGCGTACCCCGACGGCGGGCCGGACGCGGGCGCGTTCGCGCCGGTCGACGAGTGGAGCACGTTGCAAGCGGCGTTCGAGTTCGTTGCCGATCCCGAGGCGATGGCGGCCGAAAGCGGCGGGGCCAAGCCCCCGGCGGCCCAGTCCGGTGCCCGCACGAAGGAGAACCCCAAGGCGCCCAAGAAGTAGGCGCCCGCGATGGGGTGCAAGGTCGCGGCGGTGGTGCTGGCCGCGGGGGCGTCCTCGCGGATGGGGCAGCCCAAGGCGCTGCTGCGGTGGAAGGGGCGGACGTTCGTCGAGCACGCGATCGGTCTGGCGCGAACGAGTGGGTGCGCGCCGGTCGTCGTGGTCGAGGGGGCGCACGGTTTGCCCGACGCGGTGCTCGCGGGCGCGCAGCGGGTCCGCAACCCGCGGTGGCGTGACGGGCAGCTCTCGAGCCTGCAGGCGGGGTTGCGGGCGCTGCCGATGGACGTGACGGGGGTGCTGGTGCTGACCGTCGATCGTCCGCACGTCGATCCGGGGACGGTCGCGGCGCTGGTGCGGGCGCAAGAAGGCGACCCGTCGTCCATCTGGCAACCGGCGCACCAGGGGCAGCGCGGCCACCCGTTGCTGGTCCCGCGTGACGTCGCCGAGGCGTGGCGGCTCGCGCCGAGCACGGGCACGGCGCGCGACGTGGTGCGGCTTCACGCGTCGCGTCGCCGGGTCGTCGACGTGACCGACCCGGCGGTGCTCGAGAACCTCGACCGCCCCGAAGATCTCGAGCGCCTGCCGTGACTCCGTCGAACGCGGGCGGGCGTGGTATGAAGCCGTCCATGGATCTCTCTTCCATCGAGGCGCTTCATCCGAGGTACGACGAGGAGCACGCGTTGTTGGTGCTCGAGCTCGATCACGGGAAGGCGAACGAGATGGGGACGGCGCAGCTCGATGCGCTGGAGGCCCTGTGTGCGTTGGTGGAGGCCGAGGACTCGATCCGCACCCTGTGCACCACCAGCCGGCGGGTGAGCGGGCGCGGCAAGCCGATCTTCATCTCCGGGGCGAACGTCACCGAGCGCGTGGGTTGGGACGACGCGCGCGTGCTCCAGCACGTGGAGCGGCAGCGCCAGCTCATGCGACGCATCCGGCGGTTGCCGCTGTTTCACGTGGTCCTCACGCACGGGGTGACGCTCGGCTGGGGCACCGAGTACGTGCTCACCGGCGACTACGCGATCGCGACGAAGACGGCGAGCTTCGGCCTTCCGGAGACCGGGCTGGGCATCCTCCCGGGGGCGCGCGGGACCGCCGAACTCGCGTTGCTCGTCGGTCCGGCGCACGCGTTGCGGTTGGGTTGCACCGGCGAGACGATCGACGCCGAGGAGGCGGGACGGATCGGTCTGGTGCAGGAGGTCGTCGACGATCTCGACGCGGGAATGCGGCGCATGACGGCGCTCGCCGACCTCGTCATCCGGCGCTCGCCGACGGCGGTGGCGACCTTCAAGCGGGCCCTGCTCGACGGCTTGGGGGCGGACGAAGCCGCGCGCCTGGAGGTCGAGCGGCGTGCTTACGAGCACACCGTCGCGACGGGGGAGGCCGCGGTGGGACGTGCGAGCTTCGACGCCGTGCGCCGCGGCGAGCGTCCCCCGTGGGGGCCGCGCCGCCTTTGAAGTGCGGCGCTCGAGCACGGTGGCGGCTCGGTGGGCTGCGACCACTCGCCGCCTGCGCCATGGGGGGAACGGTCGCGTTGCATCATGATGTGAACGTTGTCCTGCACCCACTTCGACCGCATGAACATTGATTCGGTCGGTCGGCCGACGGTGTGCATCGAGGCCGTGTGGCGGGGGAATACGGGTCGGAGGAGCGGGGGCCTCCGCTTGATCGGCGGGCTATAGTCGACACGCGAAAAAGAGCGGAAACGAGCCTCGACAGCCCTTATCGGCTCGCGTAATCTGATTACTCCGAAATACGCTCTAGGGACGCCGTGAAATGGCCCGAAGGGCACCTAGTTGCGGTTGTCCACTCTTTGCCCCCGGCCTACAGTCGCCTCCCGAAGGCCGCTGCCCGCGCACTCGCAAGCAAGCGAATGAAGCCCGACGCCCAAAACGATCGGCCCGCAGAACCCGACGAAGAGCTGGAAGTGCCGGAGCGCGTCGCGGGCCGTTACGTGGTCAAGTCGTTGCTCGGTCGCGGCGGGTTCGGTGCGGTGTACGAGGCGCACGACGAGCTCGAGGATCGGGCGGTCGCGATCAAGCTGATCCGAAGCGACGTCGCCAGTGACTCGCCACTTGCGCAGGGTTCCGACTCCTCGCGCGGTGGGGACTCGCGATCGCTGCGCCGCCGCACGGTGACGCGTTCGTTCGGCACCTCGGGCGGCACCAGCAGCAGCGTCGCCGCGATGGCGCAGGCGTTCAAGGACGAGTTTCGGCTCCTGACGCAGCTTCACCATCCCAACCTGGCCGCGGTCTACGACTTCGGGCGGTGCCAGGACAACGACGCGTTCTTTTTCACGCAGGAGCTGGTCCGCGGCGAGGACCTCAACACGTACCTCAAGGGCGCCAGCCGCGAGACCATCGCCGAGATCTTCGTTCAGCTCGCGCGCGCGCTCGACTACATCCACGCGCTCGGGTTGGTCCACGGGGACATCAAGCCGTCCAACGTGCTGGTCACACGGACGGTGGACGGACCGCCGCACGCCAAGCTCATCGATTTCGGTCTGGCCCGGATGCTCCGCTCGCCCAAGAAGGACGGGGGAAGCGGATACTTGTTCGATGGCCCGGACGGGTCGCATTCGCCCGCACCCGACGAGGACAGTGACGAGATCATGGTGCTGGGGACTCCCGGGTTCTCGGCACCCGAGAAGGTGCGGGGGCTGCTGGCCGACGCCCGGTCCGACATCTACTCGCTGGCGGCCACGTTGTACGCGGCCGTTCGCGGACAGCGGCCGTTCGGCGGCAAGAGCTTTCGCGAGGCGTTGCGGGCCCAAAAGGATTGGCGACCCGAGCTCGCCGGGGCGCTGCTGCAGCAGGCGGGTCCGGTCATCGCCGAGTTGGTGGGGCGCATGCTCGAGCCCAGCCCCGAGCGGCGCCCGCAGAGCGCCCGGGCGATCGTGCTGGAGCTCTTGCGGCGCGAGTCCACGCATCTGCGCGACCGCCAGCAGTCGGAGCAGGATCGTCGGGAGTTCGCGCGGGTGCTCGTCGAGCACCTGCCGTTCGTCGACCGCGCGCACTACCTCGAGCTCCTGCTCGACAAGGCGCAGGTGATCATGCACCCCGAGACGGAGGTGCCGCCCGAGCCGCAGTCGTCGGCGACGGGGGTGCCCATCCCGGCGTCGTCGAGCTCCAGCTCGCGGTTGCGCCCGAACCGGCTGATCCGGACCGTCATCGTTCGCGCGCCCGAGGGCATGGGCAAGCAGCGGCTCATGTCGGAGCTGCGGCGGGAGATCCAGCTCGGCGACGGGGTGTTCATCGCGGGGAGCTGCTGGAGCACCGAGCAGTCGGCGCTGGGGGCCTTCGCCAGCATCATCACGCAGCTCGCGAGCGCGCTCGGTGAGCGCTCGCGGGTGGTGAAGGCGTTCGCCGACCTGATCGAGCTGGCGCGGACCAAGAGCGGCAACGATGCGTTGGCGGGTCAGCTCAGCGAGTTTCTGATCGCGGCGGCCGAGGAGCGGGCGTACGTGCTGCACCTGTCGGACCTGTCGCGGGCCACCGAGAGCGTGCGCGCCACGTTCGAGCAGCTCTGCCGCGCGATCGACCACAGCGGAGCGCCGATTCTGTTGGCGGCTACGACCGAGCCGCACGCCAAGGTGGCGCCGATCATCGAGGCGCTGGGGCGGGATCAGGTGGCCGAGGTGTGGAGCCTGCGGCCGTTCACGCCCCGCGAGATGTACCAGGTGCTGCAGGGCGTGCTCGGGGACACCTCGGTACTCCGCGATCTCACCAACATGCTCGACAAGCTGACGGGCGGGCATCCGCTGAGCTTCCGCGAGACGCTGCGCGTCCTCATCGAAGAGGGCATCTTGGCCCGCGACGCGGATTCGTGGAGCTTGCGTGGGGCCTCGGCGGCCGCCGACGAGCTGCACAAGACGCTGGCGCAGCGATCGGAGGCGCGACTGGACGGGCTGGGGGTGTCGGGCTGGGAGATCGCCAGCATCCTGTATCTGCTGGAGGCGCCCATCGAGGAGGGGCAGCTCGCGCAGCTCTCGGACCTCCGCAAGGAGCGGTTCGGGCGGACGATGGACCGCCTGGAGGGTGAGGGGCTCATCACCCGTAGCGCGGCGTCGGGCTCGAGCATCGTCCAGCTCGCGCATCAGTCGGTGCGCGAGGCGGTGCGGGGTCGCTACGAGGACTCGCTCGACGAGACGCGGCTCGATCTGGCCGCGCGCATCGAGGAGCTCGACACCAAGGATCCGAACTTCGTGTTTCTGCGGGCGCGGCTCTTGGACGACGCGTCCGAGCGGTTGGAGGCGGTCGACGCTCTGGAGCAAGCCGCCGACCAGCTCCTGGAGGCGCATCAGCCCCAGCTCGCGGCGCAGGTGCTCGATCGCTTGATCGCGCGGCTTCGTCGTTACGGGCGGACCGCGGGGCTCGACCGCCTGCTACGGGCGCAGCTCAAGCTGTTGTCGGGTGCGCAGGGGGCCCTCGAGGATCCGCGGCGGGAGGCGGCGCACTACGAGGCAGGCGTGCTGGTGGCCGAGCTGTTGGGGGACCACCGGGCCGAGGCGCTGTTTTGGCTGGGGCTGGCCGATCGCTACACGGCGCTGACCAACTTCGACATGGAGCTCTTGCTCGAGCGGCTGGACAAGGCGTCCGAGGCGGCCCAGCTCGCGCGAGATCGCGTGCTGGAGCTGCGGATCGCCAATCGTCGGGCCGAGGTGCTGCTGGGGGCGGGCGAGATCGAGAAGGCGAGCCGGTGGAGCCGGTCGGCGATGGAGATCGTGGACCTCGAAGGGGCGAGCCCCGTCGACAAGTGCCACATCATGGGGGTTCGGCTGCGGTGTCTGTCGCTTTCGGGGCAGTTCGGCGAGGCCCGCCGACTGCACGACGCGGCCAAGCCGATCGCGGCCCAGGTGCCCGTGGTGCAGCGCCAGAGCTACCTGTCGGGCATCGCCTACCTGGCGGTGTTGGGGGGCGACCCGGGGCGGGCGATTCCCGAGACCGAGGCGGCGATCGACGAGCTGCACGCGGCCAACCTGCCGCGACTGTTGCTGACGCCGCTGCACAACCTGGGCGACCTACGGTTGCGCAACGAGGATCTCGATCAGTCCGAGGACGCGTTCCGCGAGGCGATTCGCCTGGCGAGCGTGTACGGGTTCGACTACCACGTGCACCTCAACCGCGGCTTTCTGGGGTACGTGCTGGCACGAAAGGGCAACGCCGACGAGGGCGCGGCCATGCTCGCCGACGCCAAGGAGGGCATGATGTCGATCTCCAGCGAGCACGTGGCGCTGCAGCAGCTTCGCCTGCTCGACGCGGAGGTTGCCCACATGCTGGGGGACAGTGCCCGGGCGCGGCGGGAGCTCGAGGAGATGTTGGCGGACTTCCATGCGTCCAACGAGCTGAGCCTGGCCCACTGGGCGCAGGAGGCCCTGGCCCGGATCGAGCGAGATCTCGGGACGAGCTTCATCGAGACCCCCGAAGCGGTAGTCGAGACCGACCCCGAGCAAGACACCGTCCGCACCAAGCCCGTGCGTTGACGCTGGCAACCGGGGCAAGATGCGCGCGTGTGTGCGCGAGGTCGCATGCCGCAGTTGCGGTCGCGCACGGTTCGTCGTTTTTTCGGGGCGCGGGAATCGGGATCGGACGGCCCGGGGTCCGGGACAATTCGTCGCGGGATGGGACGGGTCGTCGGGCGCTGCGCGCGCGCGGGTGGACCCCCGTGCAAGGGCGTTGGAAGTCGAGCATCATCCCGCTCGTCGGAGCCCCTGGGGGCTCCACACCGTCGCGCTCCTCGCGGGCGGTGACGATCGCACCCTGGTATCCTCGAAGCGTCCGCGATGAGCCAAGCGCTCGCCACACTTCATCAGGATCTGCAAGACCTGATCGGCCACAAAATCGCCGAGCGGTACCGCATCGACGACCTGCTCGGTGTGGGTGGGATGGGGGCGGTGTTCCGTGCCCATCACCTGGGGCTCAAGCGCGACGTCGCGATCAAGGTCCTACATCCGGACCTCACCCGGCATCCGGAGATCTCCGCACGTTTTGACCGTGAGGCACATTCCGCTTCGCGCTTGGAGCATCCCAACTGCCTGCAGGTGACCGACTACGGCTCCACCGAAAACGGGATGAAGTTCATGGTCATGCAGCTCCTGCAGGGCAAGGAGCTGTCGTCGATCCTGGGGCGTCGGTTGGAGCCCGCGCGGGCGCTGGTGCTGGCGCTGCAGATCCTCAAGGGGCTCGAGCACGCGCACCGCCACGGGGTCGTGCACCGCGACATCAAGCCCGAGAACGTGTTCATCACCGTCGACCACGACGGCAACGAGATCCTCAAGCTGGTCGACTTCGGGATCGCGAAGATCGTCGGCGCGAACGAGGGGGGCGAAAAGCACCGGACGCAGGTGGGCCTGGTGTTCGGTACACCCGCGTACATGAGTCCCGAGCAGGCGGCGGGCATGGAGGCGGACGAGCGCGCCGACCTGTACTCGGTCGGGATCATCCTCTACGAGATGCTCGCCGGCAGGCCGCCGTTCGATCACGAGGATCCGGTGGCGCTGGTGCGGATGCAGGTCGGTGCCGATCCTCCGCCGCTGCCCACCGAGGTTCCGCCCGTGCTGGCCGCCGCGGTCGAGAAGTTGCTGGCCAAGGATCGAGCGCAGCGCTACCAGAGCGCGTCCGAGGCGATCGAGATCCTCGAGGGCATTCGGCCGCTCATCGATCCGGACTACGTCAGCCAGATCAGCGAGATCACGGCGCAGATCAGCGCGAAGATCCCGCTGAACGTTCCACGGCCGCCGACGTTGATGCCCATCGCTCCGGCCAACCCGACGAGTCGGCTGCGCGACCGTCGAGTGATCGCGGGAGCGGCCGGGCTGCTGGTGCTGCTCGGAGTGTGGGTGGTGTGGCCTTCGTCGGAGGACGCGCCGGCGAACGGGAGCGCCGCGGTGTCGGTGGGTGACGCGGGCGTGGCGGCGGTCGGCGCGGCGTCCGACGGCGAGACGCCGACCGCCGGCATCGACCACGGCAAGCTCGCGGAGCTCGATCGCCTGCTGTTGGCGAACAAGCTGGACGAGGCGGACTCGTTGCTCGGGCTCTTGCGCGACGAGTACCCGCGCGATCCCGAGCTCTTGTGGCGCAAGGGGCGGCTTTTGGCCAAGCGCAAGGGCAAGGAAGCGCAGGCGCTGGCGGCGTACGGGAGCGCGCTGGATGCCGACCCCGGGCTGTTGGAGGACAAGGACTTCTATGCCGAGCTGTACGAGCTCTTGCGCAACCGCAAGCTCCGCGACGAGGCGCTGGAGCTGGCGCTGCACAAGATGGGGCCGTACGGGCACAAGTTCTTGCTCGAAGAGGTCAACAACGAGAAGCGGCCGCTCGGTTACACCGATCGGCGTCGGGCGCTCGAAGAGCTCAAGAAGGACGCGAACAACATCGCGCTCATCAACACGAAGCTGAACATGGCGCTCGACTTGCTGCAGGCCCCGCAGTCGCTGACGCCCTGCAAGGCGTACGCCGATGCGCTCGGGGCCATCACCGTGCAGCCCGACTACTACTTCTATCCGCGGGTCGAGCACGCCGAGGTGCCGGTCGCCAGCGGCAAGAACGCCGAAGACGACGCGCGCTGCGAGGGGCTGGCCGAGCGGCGTCAGCATGTGCTCGAGATGCTCGCGCCGCTCAACCCCGACGGCGTGGTGATCGAAGCCGACGGGACGCCGACGGCGGAGGACCCCAACGCGAGCGCGGCCTCGGGAGGCTCGGGCTCACGCGGGTCGAAGACGAAAAAGAAGAGGTCGACCACCAAGAAGTCGACGACCAACGACGACTGCAAGCGGGTGGGCGGCATCTTCAAGAAGAAGTGCTGGAAGTAGGGCAGGCATCCGGTCGCCCGGTGTGCGATCGGGCACCGAGGTGAGCCGGGAGCGCGGTTGGCTGGTGCAAAGCCTGCGGAGGCGGGGGGCTGGCGTGCCCTGAGCTGGATCATGCCGGCCGACGAGATCGCGGCATGCACCGTCTGCGGTGACCTGATAGACATGGTCTCGTGACGGCGGAGCGTTCCTTCATTCGTACGGCGTTCATCGGCGCCTTTCTGGCCCTCGGGGGGTGCGGCAGCAAGAGCGGCGACGAGGCCGGGACCGGCGGGGACGGTTCGTCGGAGGACTCCGGTCCGGGCGAGACCGGGTCGGCGGACGGCTCGACGGAAAGCACGGCATCGGCGGACGGCACCGACGAGGGCTCGAGCGGGAACGCCGACGACTCGACCGGCGCGTCCGAGGACTGGCAGGTGATTCCGCTGCGCGTCGACGCCTTCAACGTGCCCGTCGTGGAGACCTACTACGCGTGCTTCGAGTTCACGTTCACGCTGGACAAGCTGGGGCACATCGTGGGCTTCAACCCGCACATCGACAACGCTGCGGTGGTGCACCACTTCGTGTTGACGATCCTCGACGGTCCCACGGGGCAGCAGAACGGGTATAGCTGCTTCGACCTGGCGGGAGATTTCACCTACGGGTGGGCGCCGGGACAGGGCGAGTACCTGATGCCCGAGACCGCCGGGTTCCTGATCGGCGATCAGCCGGGCGGGCAGGTCACGCTGCGCCTGCAGGTGCACTACAACAACCCCTTGAACACTCCGGGGCACGTTGACAGCAGCGGTGTCGACCTCTACGTCACCGACGAGCTCCGCCCGAACCACGCCGGCTCGATCGTGTTCGGCGACGTGGAGGGGATCGAGATCCCGCCCGGCCAGGAGGCGTACGAGCATGTGATGACGTGCCGGAGCGCGGTGACGCAGGCGCAGTTCAGCGGGCCGCTGCAGGTGTTCGGCACCAGCATGCACGCGCACGAGATCGGCAGCGTGCTGTGGTCGGAGGTGTGGCGCGACGGGGAGGTTTTGATGGAGATGAATCGGGACGACCCGTTCGACTTCAACGCCCAGAACCTCAAGTACATCGAGTTCGAGATGCTGCCGGGCGACGAGATCCGCAACCACTGCATCTACGACTCGACGAATCGCACCGAAACGACCATGGGCGGACCCGGCACCCGCGACGAGATGTGCTGGAACACCATCTTGTACTACCCGAAGCTGGCCAACGGCTTCGACATGTGCACCTCGTTCCACTAGAGGCCGCGCACCCAGACGGAACTGCAACGCCCCGCCCCGGCGCGCGCGCCGGGGGGCCCCGGTTGCGTGGTCGCGTCCCTAGAGTCCGTCGCGTGTGCAGTCGCGTCCGCCCTACGCTGCCCGCTGGCCATTCAGGAACGCGGCGCCGCGCGGACACTGTACGTGCACCTCGGCATGGCGTTCGCGTCGAAGTCTGTCGCAGTCGTTGCCGAGTCCTGCCGCATCACCGCGCGCGCAGCCTACAAGGTCCTGGGCCAACCCCGACCACCGGGATTCGCTGCGGCCGAGCGTTTCTCTCCGAGATCCCCGCCTTCTCGTCCACGAGGTCGATCCGACGCTGCTGGGCCGGTCGATTCGCCTGGTGTCCGCCGTGGGCTGATCGGCGGCGTAGGGGCCATATCGTCGGCGAAGCTCGCGCGAGCTGAGGCATCGGGTCGACCAGGCGGACGAAGTTCGCGAGTTGGTACGAGTTGCGGGTGGTGTTCCCGAGCGACCTCTTGGCGAGAAATTCCAGGGCAGTGACGTCGAGCGGGGCGTGAGCCGACGCATCGAGCGACGAGATTCTTGCCGGTCCTGCTGAATGGTCCCGAGCCGCCTCGTACGTCGCACCTTCGAGAGCGTCGAGCACGTCCTCGGATCCCAACGGCGGGATCATCCACCCCCCGGGCCCCAACAGTTGGAGGGTTGGGCGGGATTGTTGGCGGGGAGGAGTGGCGGTAGGGGCGGGGTGACGGTCGGGGTTGGATCTTCGACCACCTCCGGTACGGTTTCCAGGTAGTCCGCCAGCGCCTGCAGCGTCGCG
>CAZYSW010000191.1:0-10077 GCA_964650105.1 uncultured Nannocystaceae bacterium | reverse complement strand
TCAGCTTCTCGTACGGCCGCGCGCTGCAGGCCCCGGCCCTCGCGGCCTGGCAGGGCAAGCCCGAAAACCTCCCGGCGGCTCAAAAGGCCTTCTATCACCGCGCCAAGTGCAACGGCGCGGCGCGCTACGGCAAGTACACGCAGGCGATGGAACGGGCCTGACGGGTCCGTTCGTCGGTTCGGCGGATCGAGACGCTCACTCGTCGAGCTTCAGCTTCTTGCGGAGCTCTTCGAGCTGAGCGTCGATCTCTTCGGCCGTGGCCCGCTCTCGCTCTGCGGCCTCTTCGGCCGCACGGGCTGCGGCGGCCCGTTGCGCCTCGTCTCGATCGAGCAGGCGCTCGAGCATGGTGAGCTTCTCCTCGATGCTGCCGCCGATGCGGGTGCCGGCGGCCGCCAGGCGGCCCAGCCCCAACTTGCTCGCGATGGACTCCAGCGTGGCGTCCAGGCGCGAGGCCCCGGCCTGATCCTCGTCCGGGGGCGCAGACGCCGAGGGCCGGCCCGATGCGTCGCCCGTATCCCCGGGCTCGCCGTGGAAGTAGCCGACGGCGCTGTCGCGCGGGAAGAAGGCGCTCAGCGTGCGGGCCCGCGGATCGCCGCCCGGGGCCGAGCCGGCCATCACGCCCACCCTGTCGGAGTCGGGGTAGACCATGACGTCCGGCTCGACCATGGTCGAGATCATCAGGTAGCGCAGCGGCTCGGGGCCGGTGTTGGTGAGCTGGTGCGCGGCCTCGGCCTCGCAGGGAAACGCGACGTAGTCTCCCGCACGCACCGCGAAGCGTCGCTGGCCGAGCCGCAGCGTGCCCTCGCCCGACAGGACGTAGAGGGCCTCTTCGTTGGCGAGGTGGTAGTGGAAGGGAAACGCCGTCTTGCCGGGGGCGACCTCGAACAGGCTGCAGCCGAGGCGCCGGCCCCCGGCCGCTTCGGAGATCTTGCGGCGCTTGCTGGCGAACAGCTCGCCGTGGGCACTCTCGACCCAGGGCAGCGCGTCCACGTGTACGACGGGATCTGCGGACAAGGGAACCTCCTGCGGATGACCGGCGCGAAGACGGTAGCCTCGACCGGCCCGGGTGTCGAGGACGGTCCGGGCGCTGTTGCGGTGCCTGCGTTGCGCGTGCGCGGGTACGATCGACCGATGGTGGACCTGGTCGCAGGTCGCCCCGATGCCGGGGCCCGATCGCGAGGTGGACGATGCCGTACGTGATGGTGGACGTGGAGGCGGATGGACCGATCCCGGGGGACTACTCGATGGTGTGCTTCGGCGCGGTGGTGGTGGAGCCCGATCTTCGGCGCACGTTCTACGGGCGCACCCGCCCGATCTCCGATCGGTACCTGCCCGATGCGCTGGCGATCAGCGGCTTCACCCGCGAAGAGCACCTGGGATTCGACGATCCGGCCCTGGTGATGGCCCGGTTCGAGGCCTGGCTGGCGGAGCTGGGCGGTCGCCCCATGTTCGTGTCCGACAACAACGGGTTCGACTACATGTTCGTGTGTTGGTACTTCCACCACTTCTTGGGCCGCAACCCGTTCGGGCACAGCTCGACCAACCTCGGTTCGTTGTACAAGGGGCTGGTGCGCAGCGTCTTCGAGAACTTCAAGCACCTGCGTAAGACCAGGCACACGCACCACCCCGTCGACGACGCGCGAGGGAACGCCGAGGCGTTCCTCGAGCTGCAGCACCGCGGCCTGAAGGTGAAGTTCTGAGGCGGCGGGCGCCCGAGAGAAGTCGGAGGTGGACGGACACGCGGCCGCTCGATGGTGGCAGGTCCACGAGCCGCCGAAGACGGTCGCGATCGCACCGACGGTGCGGACTGGGCTACAGCCCGATGCGGTACAGCTCGCGACCCGTCGCGGCGTCGTGCACCACCAGCGTGCCCCACGGCGCGACGAGGACGCGAGCGCTTCCGTAGGCGACGCCCGAGACGGGGGCCTCTCGATCGATCTCCGCGTCCCACGGACGCTCGCCGTCCGAAAGCGAGATGGCCGTCAACCGGGGCCGGGCGTCGTCGACCTCGTAGACGCTGAACGCCGCGGTTTCCGACAGTGCCACGTCGGCTCGATGGGACTTCACCCGGAGGGGGTCGACCCCGGGGATCGGTGTCTCCCAGGCCACGGCGAGCTCCGTGTCGTCTCGAAGCCGCTCCGCGCTCACGTCGTCGCGCAGCATGGCCAGCATCGGAACGCTGGTGCCCTTGGCCTTGCGGCCGAGCACCAGCCAGTCGTGCCCCGGTCGTCGCACGGCCGCCTCGGTGCGCAGCGATCCGATCGCATGGACGACCGACGCGCCGCTGGACGATCGACTCGGTTCCGCAGTACTCGCAGCGGACGGTGTCCGCGGTCGTCGAAGCGCGAAGCTTGGCGCCGCACGAAGGACACTTGACCGGACGACCTCCATCGGACGCGACCTCAGGATGCGGGGCGGGAGCGTGGACGCGCGTCGACGTGGGCCCGCGAGGTGCCTCGGGGCGCGATGGAACCGTCGGCGCGCCGCGGTCTTCGACGGAAGGCGAGCAGCACCAGCGCGAGCAGGGGCGCGGCGTCGCGGCGAGGTGCGAATCGGCAGGCGCAGCCGCTCGAGCCGTCGGTGAGCGCGCTGCCCGAATCGGTCTCGGTCCCGGAGGTGGCGGTCGTGGTGGAGCCGTCGGCCGATCCGGTCCCGTCCGGTCCGGGGGAGGCGGTGCCCGGCGGGGCGTCTCCGGTGTCCGCCTCGCCACCGTCGGTGCCCTGCACGGTGGTGCTCGAGGTCTCGTCGCCCCCTCCGTCCGACGACGACCCGTCCCCGGTGGTCCCGGGGGTGCAGCCGGAATCGTCGGGGGGATGGGCAATGCGCCACTGATCGTAGGCGACGCGCAGCAGCATGACCGGGTTGTCCCCGCCGTGCGGCTGCGACGGGATGCGAAGGTCGAGGTAGGGCGAGTCCATCGGATCGTCGGGACGCGCGACCATGATCACGGCCGCCAGCGCGCTCTGTTCCTGGCTGCAGCGGTTGTCGCCGCCCTGGGCCGACCCCGCTTCCAGCGCGGCCATCAGGCGATCGGCGAGCGTGAAGGGACACCGCGGCGCCGGGGCTTCGAACGCGGCGAGGGCATCGTCGACCACCTCGGGGCCGTACAGGATGTTGCCCTGCGCGGTCACGCCGAAGCTCTGCACGTCGCCCGCCCAGGCGCTGGTCGACGCGCCCGTGAACCCGGCCGCCGCGCCATCGAGCGTCACGACTCCGTACTGGCGCGTCGCCGAGCCGAAGTCCCCCGCCACCACCATGTCGACGACCTCTTGCGGGGTGTGGCCCTGGGCCAGAAGCTGCACCGCCTGATCGCGGGTCTGCTGGCTGAAATAGGCCTGCGCGGCCAAGGCTCCCACGCCGGGGACGAGGCCGGGGACTTGCGGCAAGACGGTGGTGCCGAACGGTGCCTCCACGCAGCTCGCGACCGCGACACCCACCTCCTGGGTCTCGGGGTCGATCGCGGCGATGGACCACGTCGCGTGGGCCGACAGCGGAACCAGCGTCGAGAGCAGTCCCACGGCGATCCAACGCAACACGCCCGACGATAACACCGTCGGGTCACTGCGAGCGCAGAAGCTCGACTTCCTCGTGGATCGGGGCGCGAGCGGGGCGTTGCTCGGGGTCGGTGGCGGCCCCCGACCCGTGCGCGGTGCTGCGGGGCGCGGGTGCGGTGTGCCACGCCGAGGACTCGGCGGCCGCGTTGGCCGGGCGCGGGCGCGGCATCGTGATGCGGGAGTCGGGGGTGGCCTCGCCCAACGGTCCGGGAATCGCGATCTCGTGCAGGCTGCGGATCCCCCGGCGATCGAGCACGACCCGAAAGCTCAGCCGCGACACCTCCTGGCCCTTGGCCCGCAGGACCAACACCAGATCCAGGTGGTAGGTCTTGGGGCAGCGCAGGGTCTCGACCGCGTCGGTGTCGGCGTCGAAGCGGAAGACCTCGCGGACCGGGTCGTCCATCCGCTGCAGAAACGACGACACGTTGAAGCGGATGATGTCGTTGATGTCCTGCAGTCGGCCGTGCACGTCCAGGATCTTGCTGCTGCGGATCGTGACGTCCTTGACGTACTTCATCACCACTTCGAAGCCGCCCTCGGTCTCCAGGGGGTCGTGCCGATCGACGTACCGGGCCCTGACGATCTCCTCGGGCAGCCGCTCGGGGTCCAGGTACGTGAAGCTCTCCCGGCAACGCCCGACCTCGATGCGCTTGTAGGGGTCGTAGATCCGCAGGTTGTAATCGTAGAGCTTGCGCGTGAGCTGATTGTTGAAATAGGTGCGCAGCCACTCCTTGATGCGATCCTTGAAGATGTAGCTGACCACCAGGATCAGGACGAATGCGGCGCTGTCGAGCCCGTAGGTGTCCTGGCTCCACAAGGCGGCGATGGTGGAAAACAGCATGGCGATGCCCGCCGCCGCCCCGGCCACGAGCTGGCCCAGCCGTTTGGCGCCCTGCTGGCGATGGATCTCCAGGAACAGGACGGAGCTCGTGAACTTCTTGAGCTTGCCCAGGCGATGGACGTAGCTCCCGTCGTCGGTTTCGGGATCCAGGAGGCTCGGATATCCGGCGCCGCGCCGATGGTCCTGCTCGGCGACCACCCGTGCGGCCAACCGCTCGCGGATCGCCCGCAGTGACTTGCGCGTGCGCGGGCTTCGGTCGATGGTGGCGATGGTCGCGGTCAGGAACGACTCGATGTTGAGGCTGAGGTACTCGTCGGTGATGGCGTACAGCTCACCGATCCATCGCGGCCGGCTGGGATGGAGGAACTCCGCGCGCAGGCCGCGGAACCGCTCGTCGAGCGCCTCGAGCTCCTCGAGCAGGCCACCGAGCCCCACCGCGACGTCCCGAACCATGACCGGGGAGTCGTGGAGGCGCCGCTCGATGTCGATGATGCGCTTGCGAAACCCGACCGAGCAGTCTCGCACGTAGGCCCGCACCAGGCAGGCCAAGAGTTGCATCTCGTGGGTCAGGCGGGTGCGATCGACGGCGCGGCCGCTGCCTTCGTCGCGCTCGAGGATCTCCTCGACGCGCAGCAGGGGGGAGAGCTCGTTGCCCGGCGACAGCAACGAGGCGATCGACACCCGGGGCGTCTTGAAGCGAATGTAGGCCTGGACGTCACCGTAAAATTGGGCCCGGCCGTAGGTGTGCGGGTCGAGCCCCAGCGAGCGCGGCACGAAGAAGTAGGCCTCGACCTGGTACCGGCTCTTGCGAGCGCCCGGATCGATGGCGTAATCCAGCTTCAATTCGAGCTGGTTGCCGTCGTGGATCCGAATCCGGCTGTCGATCGGTTCGCGCGGCTCGTAGGGCAACAAGCAGACAGTGTTCCTCGCAGCGCCGAAAATGCAACCAGCGGGTCGGTGCTGCCCGATCGCCCACGTCGGGCGCCACTTGCGCCGAGGCCGAAGACGCCCCCGCCGCCCTCCCGAACGCCGGTCGCGAGCCGCTGCGCCGCCTCGTCGGTGCACTGCTACCGTCCGCGACATGCCCCGCGCACACCGTCTGCAGACACTTCTCGTCCACGCCGGAGAGCCCACGCCCAAGATCGCGGGCGCCGTGGTCACCCCGATCTTTCAGTCGTCGACGTTCTTGCGCGGTGCCGAGGCGACGTACGACGCAGTTCGCTACCTTCGGCTCAACAACAGCCCCAATCACGACGCGCTGCATCGCAAGCTCGCCGTGCTGGAGGGCACCGAGGCCGCGGTGGTGACGAGCAGCGGGATGGCGGCGATCTCGACCGCGCTTTCGACCGTGTTGGTGGCCGGCGACCACCTGATCGCCCAACGTTGTCTGTACGGGGGGACGCACGACCTGGTGACGACGGATCTGGTGCGGCTGGGCATCGAGCACACGTTCGTCGACGGCGACGACCCGGCGCAGTGGCTCGCGGCCAAGCGGCCCAACACGCGCGCCTTTTATTGCGAGGCGTTGACCAACCCGCTCTTGCAGGTCGCCGACCTGCGGGGCATCGCGACCTTTTGCCGGGAGCACGGGCTGGTCTCGATGATCGACGCCACGTTCGCGACCCCGGTGAACCTTCGCCCCCACGAGCTGGGATTCGACCTCGTGCTGCACAGCGCCACCAAGTACCTCAACGGGCATTCCGATCTGGTGGCGGGCGTGGTGGCCGGGTCGACCGCGCTGGTGGACGAGGTCCGGCGGCGGCTCAACCGCGTGGGGGCGAGCCTCGATCCCCACGCCTGCTTCTTGCTGCAACGGGGCCTCAAGACGCTGTCGTTGCGCATGCGCCATCACAACGGGGCGGGCCTGAAGGTCGCCGAGTTCCTGGCCGCCCATCCGGCGGTCGCGCGCGTCCACTACCCGGGGCTGCCGTCGCACCCCGACCATGCGCGAGCGCGTGAGCTCCTGCACGGCTTCGGCGGGATGATGAGCTTCGAGCTGAAGGGGGGAATGGAGGCGGCGGATCGATTGTTGCAAACCGTCGAGCTGTTCACCGACGCGCCGAGCCTGGGCGGGCCCGAGTCGCTGGTGACGCTCCCTTCCCGCACCTCGCACCTCGGCATGGAGCCGGTCACGCGCCGCGCTCTGGGCATCGCCGACGCGCTGGTGCGGATCTCGGTCGGATTGGAAGATGCCGCCGATCTGATCGACGACCTCGAACGGGCGCTGCGCTGAGGGGAGGCTGGAGCCCGACTGGACGCGAGCATGGCGGACGAGCAACGCAGCATGGTGCGGGTCGACGAAGGTGGCGACCTGGCGCGAGAGGGCGGGACGCGAGCGCCCGATCTCTACGAGGCCCAGTATATGTCGGGAGAGGGCATGGTGCTGTACCGCGCCAAGGCCCGGGCACCCGCGTGGCTGCAGAGCCTGTTTCTGCTCCCGGCGGTGGGCATGCTGGTCGGGGCCATTTTGGCGCCCGGCGGCTGGATGGGGGCCGCCGTCACGGTGCCGGTCATGTTCCTCTTGTGGACCCTGTTTTCGGTCCTGAGGGTCACGGTGTCGGAGGGGGCCGTGAACATCCAGTACGGGCTGTTCGGGCCCAAGATCCCGATCGGCGCCATCGAGAGCGCGGAGGCGACGACCTATCACTGGGCGAAGTTCGGCGGCTGGGGGATCAAGCGCTCGTTGGACGGCGAGTGGATCTACAACATGCCCGGCGATCAGGGCCGAGCCGTCCGGATCGTGTGGCGCGACGCCAGGGGCCGACGACGGGTCACCTGGATCGGCTCGCGCGAAAACCAAGCCATCGTCGAAGCCATCCGCCGCGCCCGCCGAGCCCTGCCCCCCGCAGCGGACGAAGGCTGACGAGGGGCGCGCGGGCCTCGTCGTTCTCGGCGATGCGTGGTCCGCCTTCCCGACGACGACGCCTCGCCGGAAAGCTTCACCACGGCGCAACGCATCCCAGGGACACGCATGCTCGCCCCCCGCGGTGAAGCTCCCGAACGCCTCGGGTCCCCCCACCTCGCGACGCGGCCGTGCCCGTGAACGTGGTCATGGACGTGGTCGTCCACAAGTAAAGCATGCGTCTCAGTACGTCTCATCATACCGGAACCACTGGCGAAACCCCAAAGCGGAACGGCTATTGCCGTTGGTCCACGGGGGGCAGCAGTGCAGAAGAAATGCAGAAGACAAGCGAAGCTCACCGATGCGTCGGTCCGCAAGCTGCGGTGCGAGCCGAACACGAAGCAGACCGTGTGGTGGGATGCCCCTGCCGGTCCGGCGTACGTCCGCGGCCTGCATGTGATCGTCTACCAATCTGGACGGGCGTGCTGGTACGTGCGGGTGAAGGACCGTCAAGCCAAGTCGCGGTACAGGGTGGTGCGGCTCGGAGACGTGAGCGAAGTGTCGGCTGAACGGGCCCGGGACATGGCCTCCGCCGAGATCCTCGCCGCCCGTCTCGGGCGCACGCTGACGACGGCGGAAGCAGCGATGACGGTCAAACAAGCCGTGGATCGGCTTCTCGTGGAATACAGGACCAGCGGCAAGGCGAGACCCATCGCAAACAACCGCAAGTGGAAGTGCTACCTGCACCTGCTGACTGCGGAACACGGCCATCGCCCCCTCGAAGCCATCACCACCGCGGACCTCCAGAAGATCGTAGACAACTACTCGAAGGCCAGCGCAGGACTGTGCCGCAGCCGGTACATCCAGATGTGGAAGTGGGCCATCAGTCAGCGGTGGATCCCCATGATGGCAAACCCCGCCGAGTCTGGCGAGAATTCGGCCGGCGGTCACGAACACCGTTTCCGCGCCGCAGGCTGGAATGTGATGGAGCGGGGTTGCGTCGCGTCGCCTGTCTCTGCGACAAGGACGGAGGTGCCCACGCGGGCAGGGAGGAGGACGAGCCGATGAAGACGATAGCAGCCACGCTCGTGGCGGTCGCCACAGCGAGTTGGTTGGCGGCGTGCGGGCGCAAGGTCAACCAGCCAGACCTCATCGAGCATCGCGTAGCCACCTGCGAGAAGATGTGCAAGGTGTACGCGGACCCCGACTGTGGCACAGCTACCAACCCGAGCACACGAAAGTGGGAGTTCGCGGACTGTGTCGAAGAGTGTGCGACCCTGGATGGTGTTATCTCGACGCGTTGGGGATACCTAGACAGCACCAAGCAGGATCTCTGCATTGCCGAGTTTCATGCGTACGTCGACTGTCTGGCTGGCCTTACCTGCGAGGATCAGCGGATCTATTTCTCAGATGAAGGGCATCTGACGCCGGAGACACGCCCCTGCTTTCCTGAAGATGATGCCGCCCTGGGCTGCGTTCTGGAAGTCTCCAAGCAGAACGAGGAGGCGGCATCGTGACCAGGTTTCAGAACATGACGCTTCTGGCGTCCCTCGCTTTCTTTTCGGCGTGCGGCGACGACGTGGAATACTCGTGCTACGTCCACTGCTGGGACTACCACCTTGACCATGAGAGCATCGAGGACAACAACTCGGACGGCTACTACGATAGTACCTGTACAAACTATCACGGGGGCACGATGAACGCCCCGTTGCCCACCTCCGACGTTCCAGCACGAGAGTGCCTGCCTTCGGAAGGACAAGACGCGCACGAAGACATCAAGGCCGCGATAGCGGCAAAGCTCGCTGAGGATCTGGAGTCTCTTACGATGTCTCAGATTGAGACCTACGAGGGCTTCATCGGAGGCGTTGCGCAGGAGGTCGTCAGGACGTGCGCAAACCTGCTCACGTGCAATCGGCAGTACTGCGATATCGATCCAAGTGTGATGAATCCACAGGCATGCACATGGGCATCAGCATGGAGCCTCTGCGAGCACTACGTCGAGGATCTCGTGCTCGACGCTCTGGATCTCGACACCGGCCCCGACGTGCCGAAGTACGGGGTTCCGAACCCGAACTTTTACGAGTTCGGTGTGACGGTGTGCGACTACGTTCCAGAGAGCACGGGCGAGACGGGCTCCGTCGACGAGTCCGGTGATAGCGGCGGGGAGTCCAACCCCTTCGGGGACTTCGACTTCCTGATCGAGTGTTCGCCACAAACCGAGTGCATGGTCGCGCAAGAGCTTGCAGACAACGTCAAGACGCATCTTCTCGTGTTCTACGACGAAGGAGTCGAACTTGAACTCGGGACGTGGCCAGAGGGGAGCGGAGCGAGGATCACTGGTTTGAGCGCGGGAGACTACGCCAAGGAACTGGCCGACGAATTCGATTTTCGGAACAACGACGTCATTACGCACGTGAATGGCAGCGCCGTCAGTCAGATGTCTGCCGCGGCCCTGGGCAACACGCTGCTCGATATGCACTACAACGGGTACTTCGAGGTCACGCTGGAACGGCGCGGAAGCTCCACGCTGACCTACAAGATCACCCTTGTGGAGGAGCTTCCGCCTCCGCCGATGTGACGGTGGATGGGTTAGGGACGGTAGCCCCGGGGCTTCTGTCCGTTCCTACAAAGCGGCCGCGTCCGGTGTCGGGCGCGGCCGTTCCCTTTTTCGCGGCCCGAAGCCCAGAGCCGCGGTGTTGAAGGAAGGGACCCCCACACCCGGTCTCGTGGGCCCCCACAGGGGGTCTCGGGATCTGCGCCCCCGTCCAAATTGCAGAAGACATGAAGAAGACAGCCGCAATTTCCCCGTACGACGGACCCCCTTGCGGTCATGGACGTGG
>CAZYSW010000190.1:7805-10153 GCA_964650105.1 uncultured Nannocystaceae bacterium | reverse complement strand
ACATGGGGATCAACATCGGGGCGTTCGCGGCCTCGTTCTTGTCGGCCGCCGTTCGCAACGAGTACGGCTGGTTGTGGACGTTCCGCGTGGCGGGCACCGGTCTGCTCATCGGCGTGTGCATCCTCCTCGCGAGTTGGAAAGTCCTCGAGCGTGCCGACCGCAAACCCGAGAAGAGCCCGGACGACACGGGCTTCGGCACGGTGATCGTCAAGATCCTCCTCCCCGCGTTCGGTGCGGGGATGGCCGGCTTTCTCGTCTCGCGCGAGTACTTCCCCGACAGCCCCGTCAGCCCCGGCGTGACCGGCTTTCTGGTGGGGATGATCCCGGTGCTGCTGTTCTTCGTTCGCCTGGGCCGGACCTCGCCGGAATCGGAGCGACCGGGCCTGCAGGCACTGTTGCCGGTGTACCTGGCGGGTGGAACGTTCTTCATGATCCTCCACCTCAACGGCAGCGCGATGACCCAGTGGGCTCGCGACGCCACCGATCGCGACACCCCGCTCATTCCCGCGGCGTTCAAGCAGGAGGGCCTGCCGAGCTACTACCTGAATGCTTCGGAGGACACCCCGCGCCCCGATCCGCGAAGCCTGCTGGTGGTGGGCTCGACCGAGGCGGCGCGCATGTACGGGCAGCAACGCCTCGACGAGAACGTCGTCGGAGAGATCGCCGCCGCCGATCCCGAAATCGAGGTGCGGGAGTTGCCCTTGTCGGGGGAGGGAATCGACCCGACCATCGCGCGGCGTGCCGCCAAGGTCTATGCCGCGGGGACGGTGCAGGTGGTCGAGGAGTCCGACGGCCACGGCGGAACACGCGTGAAGGTCTCGGTGCCCGACGGCGCGAAGCCGGTCCGGCAGGTCGCCTTCGTGCGGCTGGTCGACGGCAAGCCCATCGCGACCTACGTCGTCGACGCGCAGACGAACGACGAGCTGTACGGCGGCTACGAGCGTCGATTCGGGCATCCCCCGCAGCTCCTCGAGCCCGGCGAGTTCCTCCCGGTCGTCAATCCGGAGCTCTACCAGGCCCTCAACGCGCTGTTCGTGGTGACGTTCACCCCGCTGGTGGTGGCGTTCTTCGGCTGGCGGGTGAGGCGGGGCCGGGAGATCTCGACGGCACGAAAGCTCTTCTTCGGTCTGGTTCTGACCACGCTGTCGCTCCTCGTCATGGCCGTGGCCGGCGTCTTGACCAACGGGGGCGCCGACAAGGTGAGCGGTCTGTGGCTGGTGGGTTTCTACGCGATCGTGACCGTGGCCGAGCTCTTCTTGAGCCCGATGGGGCTGTCTCTGGTGACCAAGCTGACCCCCAAGCGCCTCGTGGGGCTGGCCATGGGCGGCTGGTTCATGGCCACCGCATTCGGAAACAACCTGTCGGGGTTCTTCGGGGGGATCCAGGGGCGGCTGAGCCCGGTCGATTTCTTCCTGCTCCTGGCGGGGCTCGCCGGCGCCTCGGCGGCGTTCATCCGCTTCCTGCTCCCGCGTCTGGAGCGAACCCTCAAGCAGTACAAGGCGTGAGCCCACGACGAGGTGCATGCACGCTCGCCGACCTCGGCGCCGGGACGGTCGGGCCTTTGCACTCGGCCGCGGGATCTTGCCGGCCCGACCGTATCGATCGCGCCCGCGCACAGGCTCCAGGTCCGCGGCGCGGGTGTGACCTGGGCCACGGGATCGGGTTCCGCGTGACGCCGGACGCGGTATCGTGGGAGGCGTGATGGGTTGTCCCGCCAGTTCCGAGCATCGATCGCCGCTACCCACTCGAGTCGTCGCGGGCCTCACCGTGGCGCTGACGGCTTTGGTGTCCGCGACACCGCGGCCGGCGAGTGCCTCACCGGACCGCGCGGAGGCCAAGGGCGCGAAGGCCGACGAGGCAGCGCTCGCCGAGGCCAAGGCGTTGTTCGAGCGCGGCAAGGCCAAATACGACACCTACGACTTCGAAGGCGCGGTCGAGCTGTGGACGCAGGCGTACAGCAAGCTCCCCGAGGACGCCGCGGGGCAACGCAACGCGATGGTCTACAACATCGCCACCGCGCGCGAGAAGGCCTACGAGGTCGACAAGGATCTGCAGCACTTGCGGCAGGCGCAGCTTCTGCTCGAAAGCTACGTCGCCAACTACAAAGCGATGTACCAGAGGACGCCCGAGACGGAGGCGGAGGTCAAGAAGGCAGAAGACAAGATCGAGGAGATCAAGCAGCGGATCGCCGCCGGGGGCGATGCGGGTGGACAGACCACCTCCGAAGCGGTCGGACCGCTCGTCTTCGATACCGGGCACAATCCGCCTCCGGACCCCGCCCTGGTGGAGAAGAACGCCAAGCTCCGCGACGAGGGGCGCAAGGCCGATTCGATGATCATCGCGGGCTA